>NZ_CADEAU010000528.1 GCF_902825405.1 Micromonospora maritima
CGCAGCGACGACCGGCCCGCCGACCAGGCGTTCAGCAGGTGCGCGGCGAAGAGCCCGTCCACCGCCAGCGCCGCGGCCGCCCCGAACAGCACGTCGGCGGCGAGTGCCGGCTCCGCGCGGACCAGCCCGCCGCACAGGTCGTACGCGGCGATCTGCTCGTGCACCGCGTCGGCCTCGACGTGCTCGTCGTAGAAGCGGGTGGTCACCGCGTCGTGGCCGAGACGCCGCAGCCCGTTGCCGTAGCGACGGTTGGGCAGCGACGAGGTCATCTCGTACGCGGCGAGATGGCCGAGCAGCGCCCCGCGCAGCCGCCGGTGCAGGCCGAACAGCGACATCAGGTTGTTGGTCGCCAGCGTGACCGCCGGCACCCGGTCCAGGTGCGCGCCGTAGTCGGTGTCCAGGTCCAGCCGGTCCATCGTGGTGCGGAACAGTTCGGCGTGCATCCGGTCCAGGCGGCCGTTGCCGTACTCGTCCATCTGGATCTCCACCAGCGCGGCCTTGGCCGGGCCGCCGAGCCGGGGCAGCGCCCAGCTGTGCGGGTCGGCCTCGCGCAGGTGGTAGACCGAGCGGTGGGTGACGAACTCGCGGAACTGGTCGAGGTCGGCCCGGCGGTGCAGGGCGGCGGCGAGCGGCGGGCCGTCGTCGGCCGCCACGAGGTCGGTCAGCGCACCCGGCAGGGCTGCCGGGAGCACCGTCGGCAGCGGTCCGGCCAGCCCGCGCAGCGCCGCCTCGAACGGCCGCTCGGCCCGGGCCCGCAGGGCCAGCAGGGACGGCTCCCACTCCCAGTCGTCGGCGACCCCCTGCCAGCCCCGGTAGTGCAGCTCGTAGCAGAGGAAGAGGGTGAGCTGGAGGTCCTCGTCGGTCAGCGGCCCGGCCACCGACGCGAACTCGTCGCCGAGCCCGGCCGGCAGCTCTCCGGGCGCGCCACGCAGCGCGGCGAGCAGGGCGGCGGAGACCGGCCCGCGTGGCCCGGGCAGTGCGGCCGGGCCGTAGCGGTGGTCGGTGGTGGCGGCGGGCATCTGACCTCCTGGGGTAACTGGCCCCGAGGCAGTGCCCGGACGCCGGCCGGCTAAACGAGGTCCTCCGCCGCGATGGCCTCGGTCTGGGTCACCCGCTCCCGCACCCGGCGCGCGGCGTCCCCGTCGGCCACCAGGCCGCGCAGGTCGGCCAGTGCCGGCTCGGGCACGTCCAGCGCCACGGCCGGATCCACCACCGCCTCCAGCACGCTGGGCCGGTCCGCCGCCAGCACCTCGTCCCAGGCCGCGCCGACCAGGTCCGGTCGGTCCACCCGGACGCCGTGCAGCCCGAGCAGTCGGGCCCACCCGGCGTACGGCACGTCGGGACGCCGGTCGGGCAGCGCGCCCGGTGGGCGTCCGCCGCCCACGCCGGACTGGTCCCGGTTGTTCAGCACCAGCACGACCAGCCGGGGGTCCGACCACTCGGTCCAGTGGTGCGCCACCGTGATCAGCTCGGCCAGGCCGTTGAGCTGCATCGCACCGTCGCCGAGCAGCGCGAGCACCGGTTGGTCCGGACGGGCCAGCTTCGCCGCCACCGCGTAGGGCAGGGCGCAGCCCATCGAGCCGAGCGTGCCGCAGAGCCGGGCCTGCACGCCCGGGGGCAGCTCCAGGTGCCGGGCGTACCAGTAGACGACCGACCCGACGTCGACCGCGACGGACGCCCGCTGCGGCAGCCGGGCGGACAGCTCGCGGAGCACGAGCTGCGGGTTGATCGGCTCGGCCGGGGCGGCGGCGCGGTCCACGGCAGCCTCCCGCCACCGCTCCACCGAACGCTCCACCACGCCCCGCCACTGCCCGTTGCGCCGCTCCGGCACCCGGGTCAGCAACGCGCGCAGCGTCTCGGCGGAGTCACCGACGAGCGGCACGTCGACCGGGTAGCGGGTGCCGATCCGTCGGCCGTCGATGTCGATCTGGATGGTGCGGACCTGACCGACCATCGGGAACCAGTCGGTCCACGGGTCGTTGGTGCCGACCATCAGCAGCGTGTCGCAGCCGCCCATGAGCTGGGCGGCGGCCGTGGTGCCGACCTCGCCGAGGACCCCGGTGTGGAAGGGCAGCCGCTCGTCCAGCACCGGTTTGCCCAGCAGTGACGTGGCCACGCCGGCGCCGAGCCGGTCGGCGAGCGCGACGATCTCCTCCTCCGCGCCGTGCGCGCCCTGGCCGACCAGCAGGGCCACCCGCTGCCCGGTGCCCAGCAACGCGGCGGCGGCGTCCAGGTCGGCCTCGTGCGGCAGCACCCGGGCCAGCGGTTCGCCGGGCGTCGCGGTGACCACGCCGGCGGTCTGCGGCACCAGGTCCGGCACGACCGTCACCTGCAAGGCGCGCGGCAGGACCACGCAGGTCGGGCTGCGGGTGGCCGCCGCGGTGCGGAAAGCCTGGTCCAGCAGCGCCGGCACGTGCTCCGGGCTGCGGCCGTAGCGGACGAACTGGTTGCACACGTCGCCGAAGAGGCGGCTCAGACCGATCTCCTCGTGCGCGCCGCCGAGCGGACCGCTGACGTCCTCGCCGATGATCGCCACCACCGGCTTGCTGTCCAGCTTGGCGTCGTAGAGGCCGTTGAGCAGGTGCACCGCGCTGGGTCCCTGGGTGGCCAGGCACACCCCGATGCCGCCGGTGAACTTGGCGTGCCCGGTGGCCATGAACGCGGCGGTCTCCTCGTGCCGGGCGGGCACGAAGTCCGGGTCTCCGCCGGCCTCGTCCAACGCGGCCAGCATCGGCGCGATCGCCGCCCCGGGGTAGCCGAAGGCCCGCGGCACCCGCCAGGCCCGCAGGCGTTCGACCACCAGGTCGGCGACGGTACGCTCAGCCATCGCCCCGCCCCGGGGTGCCGGCGTCGACGTAGCGCAGCACCGCGCCGACCCCGTCGGTCAGCTCCGGCGCCTCCTCCGGCGCGAGCACCGTCACGTCCGCGTCGGTGCCGATCAGCGCGCGCAGCAGCGCGGCGTCGGCGCGTACCTTCTGCGGGTCGGCCACCGACATGCCGGCCAGCTGCGCCGGGTCGGTGGCGATCTCGGTCGGGTCGGGCCCGACCCACAGCTCGCCGTCGGCGGAGGCGTCGTCGACGATCAGCATCGTGTCGACCTGGTTGCGTTGCAGCGCGGCGACGACCGCGTCGAGGCCGGCGCCGACGTCCTCCTGCACGCCGAACCGGTCGAGCGCGGTGGCGATCCGCCGGTCGGCTACCTCGGCGACGGTCTGCACCGTGATGTCGTCCATCAGGGTGTCGTCGGCGCCCGGGTCACGCGATCCGGCGTCGGTGCGGACCAGGACGTCCTGCCACCGCGCGGGCAGCTGGGCGGCGATCATCCCGGTGGCCCGGACGTCCCCGGCCACGACGACCACGTCGGCGCCCACCCGCTCGGCCAGGTCGGCGGTGGCCGCCGCGGCGTCGCCGGCGTTCTGGTGCCAGGCCTCCATGGCGGCGCGCTGGTAGCGCGACTGCGACCAGCCGCCGGGCT
>NZ_CADEAU010000529.1 GCF_902825405.1 Micromonospora maritima
CCCGCCCGGGGCCGCGCCACCGATCAGGCCCGGCTCGACCATGCCCTCGGCGGGCGCGACCTCGACCGCGGCCAGCGAGGCGGCGGACGGGGTCGGCAGCGCCGACGCCGGAGCGCCGGTCGTCGACTCCTCCACCGGCCCGGCGCCCGGGTCGGTGTCGATCGCGATGATCGGCACGCCGACCTCGACGGTCGACCCCTCCGGGTGGAAGATCGCCTGCACCCGGCCGGCCCACTTCGCCGGGATCTCGACCGCCGCCTTCGCGGTCTCCACCTCGACGATCGGCTGGTTCAGCTCGATGTCGTCGCCCACCTTGACCAGCCAGGCGAGGATCTCGCCCTCGGTCAGGCCCTCGCCCAGGTCGGGCAGGTTGAACTCCTTGATCCGGGACATGCCGCTCACCAGCCGAAGGTGCGGTCGACGGCGTCGAGCACCCGGTCGAGGTCGGGCAGGTACTCCTCCTCCACCCGGGCGGCCGGGTAGGGGGTGTCGAAGCCGGTCACCCGCAGCACCGGGGACTCCAGGGAGTAGAAGCACTCCTCGGTGATCCGGGCCGCGATCTCCGAGCCGAGGCCCAGGTTGCCCGGGGCCTCGTGCACGACCACGCAACGGCCGGTGCGGCGCACCGACTCGTACGCGGCGGTCAGGTCCAGCGGGGAGAGCGTGCGCAGGTCGACGACCTCCAGCTCCCGGCCGTCCTCGGCGGCGGCGGTGGCCGCGTCCAGCGCGGTGCGCACCATCGGGCCGTAGGCCAGCACGGTGGCGTCCGTGCCGGGCCGCGCGACCCGGGCCGAGTGCAGCGGGTACGCGTCCGCGAGCGGGGCGTCCAGGTCGACCGGACCCTTCTCCCAGTAGCGCCGCTTCGGCTCCAGGAACACGATCGGGTCGTCCGACGCGATGGCCTGCTGGATCATCACGTACGCGTCCTGCGGGTTCGCGCAGGTGACCACCTTGAGGCCGGCGGTGTGCGCGAAGTACGCCTCGGGCGACTCGGAGTGGTGCTCCACCGCGCCGATGCCGCCGCCGTAGGGGATCCGGATGACCATCGGGATCCGCACCTTGCCCTGCGAGCGGTAGTGCATCTTCGCCACCTGCGACACGATCTGGTCGTACGCGGGGTAGACGAAGCCGTCGAACTGGATCTCGCAGATCGGGCGGAAGCCGCGGATGGCCAGGCCGACCGCGGTGCCGATGATGCCGGACTCGGCCAGCGGGGTGTCGATCACCCGCTGGTCGCCGAAGTCCTTCTGGAGGCCGTCGGTGATGCGGAACACGCCGCCGAGCTTGCCGACGTCCTCGCCCATGATGACGACCTTGGGGTCGTTCTCCAGGGCCCGCCGCAGGCCGGTGTTGAGCGCCTTGCCGAGGGTGAGCGTCTCCGTGGCCATCAGTGGGCGCTCCCCTCGAACGACTCCATGTACTGCGAGAACCGGGCCCGCTGCTCGTCCAGCTCGGGCGACCCGTTGGGATAGACGTGGTCGAACATGGTCACCGGCTGCGGGTCGGGCATGGTGAGCACCCGTTCACGCAGGTGCACCGACTCGGCGCGGGCCTGCTCGTCGACCTCGGTGAAGAACGACTCGTCGGCGATCTGCTGCTTGAGTAGGAACGCCTTCATCCGGGCGATCGGGTCCTTGGCCTGCCAGGCCTCGACCTCGCTGGCGATGCGGTAGCGCGTCGGGTCGTCGGAGGTGGTGTGCGCGCCCATCCGGTAGGTGTACGCCTCGATCAGGCTCGGCCCCTGGCCGTTGCGCGCGTTGTCCAGTGCGTGCCGGGTCACCGCGTACGACGCGAGCACGTCGTTGCCGTCCACCCGGACACCGGGGAAGCCGAACCCGCCGGCTCGCCGGTAGAGCGGGACGCGGGTCTGGCGCTCCAGCGGCTCGGAGATGGCGTACTGGTTGTTCTGGCAGAAGAACACCAGCGGGGCGTTGAAGACGCTGGCCCAGACGAACGACTCGTTGACGTCGCCCTGGCTGGTGGCGCCGTCGCCGAAGTAGGCGATGACCGCCTCGCCGTCCTCGCCGCCGGTCTTGCCGTCCATGGCGACACCCATGGCGTACCCGGTCGCGTGCAGGGTCTGTGCCCCGATGACGATCGTGTACATGTTGAACTTGAACTCGTTCGGGTCCCAGCCGCCCTGGTCGACGCCGCGGAACAGGCCCAGCGGCATGATCGGGTCGATGCCACGGCAGTAGAGGACGCCGTGCTCCCGGTAGGTCGGGAACGCCATGTCCTGCGCGCGCAGCGCCCGGCCGGAGCCGACCTGGGCGGCCTCCTGGCCCAGCAGGCTGGCCCACAGGCCCAGCTCGCCCTGACGCTGGAGCGCGGTGGCCTCGGCGTCGAGCTTGCGGACCAGGACGAGGTCGCGGTAGAGCCCGCGGTACTCCTCGTCGGTGAAGTCGACGCGGTACTCGGTCCCGTCCGGGCCGAGCGCGGTCTCGATCCGCTCGCCCTCGGGAGTGAGCAGCTGTACGAGTTCCGGCTCGCCGGTCGCGGCGGCGCGCCTGGTTCGGGGTGCGGCCCGCTTGCTGCGGGTGGCGGCCCCGGGGTCGCCCTTTGCCATCCGTCTCTCCCTGTCTGTCTGCGCCGGCGCCGGGGGTGACCCGAGCCGCGCACCTCGTGCGCCCGCCCGGCTGCTGCCGGGTCGGTCCCTGGCGACCGCGCCTAGCCCCGGTGAGGGTTGCCGCGCGGCGTGAGCCGGGGTCCGTCGGGGGACCCAGGCCCGGGAGCGCCGGCGCCGTACCGCACCAGCCGCGGGGTGCGCGGAGGTGGCGGCTGCGTTGCCGTCGTGCCTGAATGATTGCAGAGGAGGTGAGCGGGCCCACAGTATGGCCTCCCCCACCGGTGAGGTTCGATCGGGTTTACGACGCATAGACGTTTTTGCCCGATGCGTCAGGTCGGACCGACGGACAAATTGTGTGTCGACACGCGGTGGCGACTGGTGAACTGAGCGTCACTGGTCCAAGCTGACGATGAGCCTCCGCGCGGCATTTGTCCGAATATTCGCGCGTGCTCTCCCGTCCCGTCCACGCGTACGAGGAGTTGCCGGTGTCCGAGCCAGAGGGTCCTCCCGGTACTCCCTTCCTCGGTCGGCACCGGGCGCTGCCCGCCACCCGCTACCGCCGCGTGGTCGGCGCGCACCGGGCCCCCGGAGCCGGCGGACCGAGCCGTGGCTACCTGCTGACCGTGGCGTTGCTCGCCGGCACCGCGTCGATGCCGATCCTGGCCGCGATCAGCGCCGGCTCGGCGACCGTGGGCAACAGCGCCCTCCCGGACACCAGCACGCCGTTCATCCCCACGCCCTCGGTCGGCCCGGTGGTCGTCCCGCTGCCGCAGACCACCCAGGGCCCGGTACTGCCCGCGCCCACGCCCACGCCCGTCGCCGGCGCGACCACCGTGCCCCCGCGACCGGTGCTGCCGGCCGCCCCGATCCCGGCCGACGACAGCGACCTCGTCCGCGAGCGTCG
>NZ_CADEAU010000530.1 GCF_902825405.1 Micromonospora maritima
GTCCCGGGCCTGCGTCAGGCGGTCCCGCGCGGACGGCGAGTCGATCACCGCGAGCACCTGTCCCCGGGCCACCCGCTGTCCAGGTCGGACACGCAGGCTGGCAAGCGTGCCGTCGGCCGGGGCGGTGAGGGTCGCGGCGGCCCGGGCGGTCACCGTGGCCGGCGCGTCGATCACCTCGCTCACCGGCGCGCGGCCGACCGGCGCGACGGCGACCGGGGAGGTGTCGTCACCGCACGAGGCGGCGGTGGTGCCGGTCAGGGCGACGACGGCGAGCAGGACGGTGACGAGACGGGGGCGGCGGGCCGCGGGCAGCCGCGGCGAGGGAGTGCGGGCCACCCGGCCCATGCTACGACCCGTCGACCGGCGTCGACGTGTCAGCCGACGGCGGTTCGCACGTAGGCGACGCAGTCGTCCTGCAACGCCGACCACGGGTCGCCGAACACCTGGTCGGCGGCCTCGGCCGGGGACCGGCGCTGGTGCACCACGGCCCGGAAGAAGTCCAGCACCCGCTGCTCGCCGTAACGGTCCACCAGGTGCCGCACGGCCAGGTACCCGACGCCGTAGGCGCCACCGACCCGGTCGTCGCTCGCGTCGTCGGCCGGGGCCACCGCGTCCAGCCGGCCGGACCACCCGCCCTTGAGCAGCTTGCGCACCTCGGCCAGGCCCTCGTACCGGTCGACCGGCTGACCGTCGGTGCCGGCGTACTCGGCCAACCCCTCCACCAGCCACCAGCTCGCCCGGTCCGCGTATCCCTGCTCCGGCAGCGAGGCCGCGTGGGTCAGCTCGTGCCGCAGCAGGTCGTCCACCCCCGCCGCAGAGAGGCTCTGCGCGTTGAGCACGACGTCGTGTCGTCCCCCACCGACACCCACCGCGTACCCGGCGGTCCACTTCGGCCGGCCGCCGCCGTACCAGCGCTGCCACTCCGCCCGGCCGGCGTAGAAGATCAGGTACCGGTCCGGCGGCGTGCCGTCGACCGCGTACCGGTCGGCGGCCCGCGCGGCCGACTCCGCCTGCGCCAGCAGCCCGGGCAGCTTGGCCCGCTGGGCCGGCGTGGTGGCCACCACCGCCCGCTTCCCCACCGCGACGGCCAGGTCGCTGACCTCCCACGGCCGCACACCCGCCGGGTCGTTCCGGGACGGCTCCACGGCGGTCAGTCGCGGCTCCTCCCCCACCACCCGCCAGCTGGTGCCCATCGTCGCCGTGCTCGGCCCGCAACCCGGCACCACGAAGCAGTAGCCCACGGTCACCGTCAGCCGCCACTCCCCGGACCGTCCGTCCACGGCCACCGGCACCCCGGCGGCGGCGGGCCGCCACACACTGGTCCGCAACGCCCGCAACGCCGCGTACCGCTTGCCGAGCGCCGGCCGGGCCGCCGGCTCCGCCACCGCGAGGAAGCCCGCCCGGTCCCCACCGAGCAGTGCGGTGGCCTGCCGATCGAGCTGCGCGACCATCCGCTCGGCGAGCCGCCGCTGCTCCGGCGTGCCCCGGTCCTCCCGGCCCGCGGCCGGCCGCCCGGCCGCGTCGGGCGCCAGCTGCCGCAGGACTACGCCGGGCACCGCACCCACCGTCACCCCGAGGGCCAGGCCGAGGGCGGTCCAGAGCGGCCACCGCCGTTTCCTCACCGCCGTTCCGGTCGGGGCAGGCTCGGGGGGTACGGCCATCTGCGGCGTCATCGCGGGCGGTGTTGCCGGAGGCGGTGTTGCCGGAGGCGGTGTTGCCGGAGGCGGCGCTGCTAAGGGCGGCGTTGCCGAGCGGGGTGCGTCGGTGCCCGCTTGTGGCCCAGCCGCTGTCGGAGCGGGTGCGGGTGTGCTCGGCTCCGGCACTGCTGGCCCCGAAGCCGGGACAGCCGGCGTCTGCGCGGAGGCGACCCCGCTCGACGTCGAGGTGGCCGGGCCCGGTTCCGGGGGAGACGCGGCTGCGCCCGCCTGCAGGGCGACGGCACCCGACTCGAGGGCGACCTCGACCGACTCGAGGGCGACGGCAGCCGGCTCCGGGACGATCGCGCCTGGCTCGGGGAAGACCGCGCCCGGCTCGAGGACGACGGCACTCCGCTCGGGAACGACCGCGCGCGGCTCAGGAGCGACGTCGCCCGGATCAAGGACGGCTGCCGGGTCAGGGACGGCCGCCGCACCCGGCTCGGGAACGACGGCATTCGGTTCCGGGGTGACCGGCCTCGGGACAGGAAGAGGCACGTCCGGCTCGGGTGCGGCCGAGGCCAGGACGGGAACGGATGCGCTCGGCACGGGTGTGGCCGGTGCAGGAGCAGGTGCGGTCGGGCCCGACTCGGACGAAGTCTCGCTCGACGCGGACGAGGTCGGGTCGGGTTCAGGTGCGATCGTGCGGGGTTCGGGCGAGGTCGCCTCGGAGACGGTCGGTCCGGAGGCGGGGACGGTCGCGCTCGCCAGGGGTGTGACCTGTGCCGACGGCTCGCGGGTCGCCGGATCCGGACCGTCGACCTCGACGCTCGGGCGTTGCCCCTCGCCGTCGCTCCCGGCGCGTGGCTCGTCGCCGTCGGCTGCCCGGCCGGGAGGCTCCTCGTCGCCGTCGGTCACCGGCGAAGGGTACGACCAATCGGGCGTTCCGGGAAAGAGTCCTCCCCACAATCCCTGCCTCCCCTACCCGGCACCGCGCGCCGGCGGCACCGCCCGTCGGCGCGGGCGGGCGGGGGGTTCCGGGAGAAAGCACCGCAGCCAATCTCCGCGCCGGATCGCAAGCCAGATCTTGGAAGGAAACGGCCCCCATAGGGGCCTCAAGCTTCCAAGATCCGGCCACGTGTCGCAGATCTTGGTACCGATCCGCCCCTCCGGGGGCGTTCTCGTACCAAGATCCGCCGCGCGCCTCGCCCCGAGGGCGGGTCAGACCGGGTCGCCGGAGCGGACGAGGAGGGTCTTGTCGAGGGCCCAGAGCAACACCAGGGCCGCGCCGTGAAGCGGGTGACCGGCCAGGGCCAGCAGGACTCCGCCGGTGAGGAAGCAGGCCGCCTGCACGCCGAGCTTGGCCGGGGCGCGCAGCGGCACGGTCGCCCGGGGTGAGCAGAACACTCCCCAGACGACGGCGATCACCAGCGGCGCGCCGAGGCCGGCGAGCAGCCGCACCGGCCAGCCGGCGTCGAGTGTGAAGCCCCAGAGTCCGGCCGCCGCGAGCAGCGCCAGCTCCAGGAGGAAGATCAGGCCCGACAGCAGCGCCTTCATCGGGACCGCCAGCCCCGGTAGGCGAGGTCGAGCCCGGCGACCATCTGGTCGAACGAGCGGTCGACGTCGCGGGGCAGCCCGAACCCGCCCGCCGCTTCCAGGCTGACGAAGCCGTGCACGGTGGCGCGGAACATCCGGGTGGCGTCGACGGCCGCGTCGCCGTCGAGGCCGTAGCCGCGCAGGATCGCGAAGATCGCGCCGACCGCGCGCTCGGCGGCGGCCAGGTGCTCGGGGTCGGCCGGGTCGGGCGCGCGCTGGGCGGCCGGGTAGCGGCCGGG
>NZ_CADEAU010000531.1 GCF_902825405.1 Micromonospora maritima
GATGAGTGACTGGAGTTCAGACGTGTGCTCTTCCGATCTAGCGCACCGTCGACCTGGACGGCGACGGCCGTCCCGACCGGCCCGCCGACCCGACCGTGGCCGGCCCCGTGGCCCGCCCGGTGGACGCCGACGGCGACGGCCGTCCCGACCGGCCGGTGGACATCGACGGCGACGGCCGCCCGGACCGGGAGCCCGACCCGGCGCTGACGAAGAAGCCGCGGGCCAGTCTCCTCGCCACGCTCGGCCTGATCGTGTCCGTGGTCGGCGCGCTCTTCGTGCTCTCCGGCACGCTTGCCGGCTACGGCATCGGGCTGGGCGCGGTCGGCGCGGTGCTGGCCGTGCTGGGCCTGATCGCCACCCGACGCCGGCACGTGGCCGGCAAGACCGACGCGCTGATCGGCGTGGCGGTCGGCATCGCCGCCGTGGTCCTCGGCGTCGTGGCGATGACCGGCCAGTTCGACTGGCCGACCACCGACGGCGAGTGGGTGGGCCGGTTCCGCGAGTGGCTCGACTCACAGTTTGCCGATCGGTTCTGACGGGCACATTTCCGATCGCCGGCGGCGCCGGCGGCCCGACCAGCTCCGGTGGTTCACCGGCCGGGCACAACCTCTTTCGGGGGCGGCGGTTCGCCGCCCCCGAAGTTGTGTCCGGGGTACGGGTGGGCCGCGGCGAGCGTCGACGCAACGTTCCGTCGAGTCGAGCCTTCCACACGCAACGATCCGCTGCTCGACGCACGTTATCGCGGTGGATGTCGTCGCACCGGGGCGCATAACGTTGGACCACGGCGCCAGCCCGTGGGCCGACCGTGGCCGGGCGCGCCCGACCCTGGGAGCACGACATGACGATGGACGCCACCCGCCAGCGCTTCCTCATGTGCCGGCCGACGTACTTCGCCGTCGACTACGCGATCAACCCGTGGATGGACCCCACCGCCCCGGTCGACGCCGACCTGGCGATCCGGCAGTGGGAGCAGCTCCGCCGGACGTACCTCGACCTGGGCCACGACGTCGAGCTGATCGACCCGGTCGCCGGGCTGCCGGACATGGTCTTCGCGGCCAACGGCGGCACCGTGATCGACGACAAGGCGATGGCGGTGCAGTTCCGCGACCCGCAGCGCGCCGACGAGGCGCCCGCCTACCGGGCCTGGTTCGAGGCCGCCGGCTTCGAGATGTACGACCCGAAGCACGTCAACGAGGGCGAGGGCGACGTCCTGCTGGTCGGCGACCACCTGCTCGCCGGCACCGGGTTCCGCACCGCGCACGCCTCGCACGCGCAGCTCCAGGAGGTCTTCGGCTACCCGGTGGTCACCATGCAGCTGGTGGACCCGCGCTTCTACCACCTGGACACCGCGCTCACGGTGCTCGACGAGCGCACCGTGGCCTACCTGCCGGAGGCGTTCTCCCCGGGCAGCCGGGCGGTGCTGCGCCGGCTCTTCCCGGACGCGATCCACGCCAGCATGGCCGACGCCGAGGTGCTGGGCCTGAACGCGGTCAGCGACGGCCGGCACGTGGTGCTGCCCGCGCAGGCCACCGACCTGGCCGCGAAGCTGCGCGACCGGGGTTACGAGACCATCGGGATCGACCTGTCCGAGCTGCGCAAGGCCGGCGGCGGACCGAAGTGCTGCACGTTGCGACTCCGTCAGGGAAAGGCGAGCAAGTGATCATCGACGACATGCTGCGGACTCCGTCCGCGGTCCGGGACGCGGAGCGTCACACGGCGCACAACTACCACCCGCTGCCCGTGGTGATCTCGTCGGCCGAGGGCGCCTGGCTGACCGACGTGGACGGCCGCCGCTACCTGGACTGCCTGGCCGGCTACTCCGCGCTGAACTTCGGCCACCGGCACCCGAAGCTGATCGAGGCCGCGCACGCGCAGCTCGACCGGCTCACGCTGACCAGCCGGGCGTTCATCCACGACCAGTTCGCCGACTTCTGCCGGGAACTCGCCGCGCTCTGCGGCAAGGACCTGGTGCTGCCGATGAACACCGGTGCCGAGGCGGTGGAGACCGGCATCAAGGTCGCCCGCAAGTGGGGCTACCAGGTCAAGGGGGTGGCCCCGGGCCAGGCCAACATCGTGGTGGCGGAGGGCAACTTCCACGGCCGTACCACCACCATCGTCAGCTTCTCCACCGACTCCGACGCGCGGGCCGACTTCGGGCCGTACACGCCGGGCTTCACCGTGGTCCCCTACGGCGACCTGGACGCGCTCACCGCGGCGATCGACGAGAACACGGTGGCCGTGCTGCTGGAGCCGATCCAGGGCGAGCAGGGCGTCGTGGTGCCGCCGGAGGGCTACCTGCCCGGCGTGCGCCAGCTCTGCACCGACCGGAACGTCCTCTTCATCGCCGACGAGATCCAGTCGGGCCTGGGCCGCACCGGCCACACCTTCGCCTGCGACCACGAGGGCGTCGTCCCGGACATGTACCTGCTGGGCAAGGCGCTCGGCGGCGGCATCGTGCCGGTCTCCGCGGTGGCCGCGAACACCGACGTGCTCGGCGTGCTCAAGCCGGGCCAGCACGGCTCGACCTTCGGCGGCAACCCGCTGGCCTGCGCGGTCGCCACCGAGGTGGTCCGGCTGCTCGCCACCGGCGAGTTCCAGCGCCGCTCGGCCGAGCTGGGTGAGCGGCTGAAGACCGGTCTGGAGGCGCTGCTCGGCAAGGGCCTCGTCGCCGTCCGCGTCCGCGGCCTCTGGGCCGGCGTGGACATCGACCCGGCGCTGATGAGCGGCCGGGAGGCCTGCGAGCGGCTGATGGAGCGGGGGGTGCTGGCCAAGGACACCCACGGCTCGACCATCCGGCTCGCCCCGCCGCTGGTGATCACCGAGGACGAGATCGACCACGCGGTGGCGCAGCTCGCCGCCGTGCTGGCCGGCTGACGCCGTACGCGAGAGGGCGCCGGGACCACGACGGTCCCGGCGCCCTCGCGTTCGCCGGTCAGGGGCGCGGCAGCCGCATCGCCATGGTCGGCGCCTCGGCCATGACGGAGTTCGGGGTGTACGTCGCGTCGCTGGCCATCTCGCCGGCGCGGCCGACCTGCACGCCCGGGTAGAGCTCGATCAGGTCGCCCTCGCCCAGCACCCGGGACTGCTGCGGCGGCAGCGGGATCCGGTCCGTCTCGACCATGGACCCGCCCGGCCGTACGCCGGAGCCGTTGGTGCTGGTGTCGGTGACCACCACCTCGCCGCCCCGGCCCAGCGCGAACTGGACGTGGCTGCGGCTGATCCAGCGTCGGGCCTCGTCGTTGAGCCACTGGCCGAGCGTCACCCCGCCCGGCCCGTCCGGCGCCCGCCCGACCGCCACCGGCTCGGTCTCGGTGAGCGCGAAGCGCCGCCGCACCAGCCCGCCGATCCGTACCGCCAGCACCTGGCTGCGCGGACGCGGTCCGCCGTCGGAGAGCCGGGCGCCGTGCCGGGGACACGTCGGCACGCCGGTGCGCAGCGTGGGCGGCGGCTGCTCGG
>NZ_CADEAU010000532.1 GCF_902825405.1 Micromonospora maritima
CCGCGCGACGGGCCGCCACCCCGGCGGCGGCGGTCGCCGCCCCGAGCCGGGTACGGCCCGGGCGGACCCGGCTCGGCTGGGCCATGGCTGTCTACTTCGGGGCGCAGTCGCTCAGCGGGTACGCGATCATGGGCTGGCTGGCCCAGTTGTTCCGGGACGCCGGTTACCGGCCGGAGGCCGCCGGGCTGCTGCTCGCCGGCGTGACCGCGCTGGGCGTGCCGGTGGCGCTGATGATGCCCGCGCTGGCCGGCCGGCTGGCCACGCTGCGGCCGCTGGTGCTGTCGCTGACCGCGTTCTCCACCGCCGCGTACCTCGGGTTGGCACTCGCGCCGCGCGGCCTGGCGCCGCTGTGGGTGCTGCTGCTCGCGCTCGGCCAGGGCGCGTTCCCGCTCATCCTGACCACGATCGGGCTGCGCGCCCGGACCGCCGAGGGCACCGTGGCGCTGTCCGCCTTCGCGCAGAGCACCGGGTACGTGATCGCCGCGCTCGGCCCGCTGCTGGTCGGCATCCTCTACGAGGCGACCGGCGGCTGGACCGCCCCGATCGGCTTCCTGCTGGTGGCGCTCGCCGTGCAGACGACCGCGGGCATGGTGATCGCCCGTCCCCGCTTCATCGAGGACGAGCGCTGAAAGATTTCAGTCAGGAGGAGGCCGGGGTGGGGTCGCCGGCGACGGCCTGCTCCACCGTGGGGTAGGTGTGCAGCACCTCGACCAGGCCGCTGACCTCGAGGATGCGCAGCACGCCGCGCTGCGGGGCGGCCAGCCGGACCACGCCGCCGGCCTCGTCGCAGCTGTTCTTGGCGCGGACGAACACCGACAGCCCGGTCGAGTCGCAGAACGACACCTCGGCCAGGTCGAACACGAGCCGGCTGCGCCCCTTGTCCAGCAGATCCGTGATCTGGTCCTGGAGCTGCGGTGCCGTGGCCATGTCCAGCTCGCCCGCGACCGACACGACGACCACGTCGCCGCGCTGTTCCGTGTGCACCGTCAGGGACATTCGTCGACCTCCTGTGTTCGGAGGAACGGTATCCCACGACGGGCGCGTCGCGCAGAACGGGAGCCGGCTCAGGTGCTGTCGATCATTTCTTTGTTCCGCGACAACTAGTGCGTCGACCTCCGGTGATAGAGTCCGCCCGTCCAGATCAGGGAGGTCACCATGGCGTTGAGCGCCGAACAGGGTGGTCGGCTCGCCCACCTGCTCAGTCAGCACGCCGACCGGTCGATCGACCGCTGGACGGAGATCGTCACCGGATCGTTGCGCGGCCGGCTGAGCCGGGCCGAGCTGGCCCGCCAGGTGCAGGAGCTGCACCGGGCGCTGGTCGAGGCCGGCCAGCAGGGCGTCAGCGACCTCGCCGCCGAGCACGGCGGTGAGCTGCGGGCGGTGCTGTCCGAGTTGTCCACCAACCGGGCCCGGCAGGGGTTCAGCGCCACCGAGACCGCGATCAGCGTGTTCGCGCTCAAGGACGTCCTGCTGGAGCTGATGGAGCAGGAGCGGGGCGACGACACCCTGCGCGACTTCGTCGCCTTCTCCGCGCTCGTCGACCAGATGGGGCTGTTCACCTTCGAGACGTTCGTCCGGGCCCGCGAGAGCCTGATCGCCGACCAGGCGGAGCAGCTCCTGGAGCTCTCCACGCCGGTGGTCAAGCTCTGGGAGGGCGTGGTCGCCGTCCCGCTGGTCGGCACGCTCGACTCGGCCCGCGCCCAGGTGGTGATGGAGCGGCTGCTCCAGACGCTCGTCGACACGAGCTCGCCGTACGCGATCATCGACATCACCGGCGTGCCGGCGGTGGACACACAGGTCGCGCAGCACATCCTGAAGACCGTGGTGGCCGCCCGGCTGATGGGCGCCGACTGCATCATCTCCGGCATCCGGCCGCAGATCGCCCAGACCATCGTCGCCCTCGGCATCGAGTTCGGTGACATCGCCACCAAGGCGAGCCTCGCCGACGCGCTGCGGCACGTGCTGCGCCTGACCGGGGTCGAGACGACCGCCCGCCGCGCGCGCCGGGAGGCGTGATGGAGCGGGTGCCGATCCTCAAGATCGGCGACATCCTGCTGGTCTCGATCCAGGTCGACATGTCCGACCAGACGGCGGTCCAGCTCCAGGAGGACCTGGCCGAGCGGATCGTCGCCACCGGGTGCCACGGCGTGATCATCGACATCACGGCGCTGGACATCGTCGACTCGTTCGTCGGCCGGATGCTCTCCACCATCGCGTCCATCTCCAAGGTGCTGGACGCCGAGACGGTGGTCGTCGGCATGCGTCCCGCCGTCGCCATCACCCTGGTCGAGCTGGGGCTGTCGCTCAACGGCATCCGTACCGCGCTGAACGTCGAGCGGGGCATGGAGCTGATCGCGGCCAGCCGCACCGACGACTGGGACGAGGCGCCGGGCGACGAGGACGCCGAGACGACGGCGACGCCATGACCGCGGGCGTCGACCTCGGAGTGCCGGCGACGCAGGCGATCCGGAGCGACGAGGACGTGGTGCGGGTACGGCAGTTGGTGCGTACCACCGCCGTCGCGGTCCGGCTCTCCCTGGTCGACCAGACCAAGCTGGTCACCGCCGCGAGCGAACTCGCCCGCAACACGCTGATCTACGGCGGCGGGGGCAGCGCCGAGGTGAGCACGGTCTCCGACGGTCGCCGGCGCGGGGTGCGCATCGTCTTCGCCGACCAGGGCCCGGGCATCCCCGACCTCGACCTGGCGCTCACCGACGGCTACACCACCGGCGGCGGTCTGGGCCTCGGCCTCAGCGGCGCCCGCCGGCTGGTCGACGACTTCGACATCCGGACGGCCGTCGGCGAGGGCACGACGATCACCGTCACCAAGTGGTCGCGATGACCGCCGACGTGGTCCCCGACCACGGCGTCTGGTTCCGGGTCGACAACGGCGCGACCGCCGGCGGCGTACGCCGGGCGGCCGAGCGCCTCGGGCGGCAGCTCGAACTGAGCGCGGACCGCGTCGCGGACCTGGCCATCGTCACCGCCGAGATCACCAGCAACCTGGTCAAGCACGCCCGCGAGGGCACGCTGCTGCTGCGCCCGGCACGCCGCACCGGGCGGGCCGGGGTGGAGCTGGTGGCCATCGACGCCGGCCCCGGCATGGCCGACCTCACCCTCTCCTCGACCGACGGTCACTCGACGGTCGGCACCCTGGGCATCGGCCTCGGCGCCATCGCCCGGCAGGCGAGCCGGTTCGACGGCTACTCGCTCAGCGGCCGGGGCACGGTCCTGACCGTCCAGGTGTGGGACGGGCCGCCGCCGGAGGCGGACTGGGCCGGCGGACTGGCGAGGCCGATCACCGGCGAGCAGGACAGCGGCGACGGCTACGCGGTGCGCGAGGTCGACGGCCGCCGGCAGGTGCTGGTCTGCGACGGCCTGGGACACGGGCCGCTGGCCGCCGCCGCCACCGGTGCCGCGGTCGCCGCGTTCCGTTCGGCGCCGGC
>NZ_CADEAU010000533.1 GCF_902825405.1 Micromonospora maritima
CCGACGACACGGCGCCGGCCCACGACGACGCGCCACCGGGCGGCGACGCGGTGCGCGGCGGCGACGCGGTGCCGGCGGAGTCGCGGGGTGGCCCGGCCGACCGGGGCTGACCTCAGCGGGCCGTGTCGGCGACCGCCTGGGCGAACACCTCGGAGCGGTGCTCGAAGTTGCGGAACCGCCCGTAGCTGGGCGCCGCCGGGGACAGCAGCACCACGCCGCCGGCCGGGGTGAGCTTGCGGGACAGCCCGACCGCGGCCACCAGGTCCTCGGCCAGCTCGGTGCGGACCGCCGGCAGCCCGGCCAGCGCCTCGACGATGCGGGAGCCGCTGTCCGGGATGCCGATCACGGTGATCTCCCGCTCGGCGAGGTGGTCCCGCAGCGGGGTGTAGTCGAGCCCCCGGTCGGTGCCGCCGACGATCACGGTCAGCGGCCTGCCCTCGTACGCGTCGATCGCGTGCATGGCCGCGTACGGGCTGGTGGCCAGCGTGTCGTCGACGAACGTGAGCCCGGACGGGTCCGGGATCTCGGTGAGCCGGTGGGCCAGGCCCTGGAACTCGGCGACCGCCACGGCGAGGCTGTCCCGCCGCGCCACCACGTCGACGCCGAGCGCGTCGAGCACGGCCAACGCGACGCAGAGGTTGCCCTCGTTGTGCCGCCCGACCAGCGGCAGCACCGCACGCGGGAACAGCGGCGCGTCCCGCAGGTGGAACCACGGCGTGCCGTCCGGGCCGGTGGCCACGTGCGTGGTGTCCGGCGAGCCGGCCCGCACCGCCGCCCGGTCACCCAGCTCGACGGCCAGCCGCGGGTCGGCGCCGTTGACCACGACCGTGTGCGGGCCGTGCGCGACCAGGTTGAGCTTGTCCCGGTAGTACTCCCGCTCGCCGCCGTGCGCGTCCAGGTGCTCGGGGAACAGCGCGGTCACCACCGCCACCCGCGGCGAGTCGGTCAGGTCGGCGCACTGGTAGCTGGACAGCTCCAGCACGTACAGCTCCGCCTCGGGCAGGTCGAGCAGGGGCACGCCGATGTTCCCGCCGAAGACGTTCGGCCGGTCCATCGCGGTGAGCAGGTGGCTGATCAGGCTGGAGGTGGTGCTCTTGCCCTTGCTGCCGGTGACCCCGACGGTGCGGTCCGCGTGGTCGGCCATCCAGAGCGCGCTGCCCTGGGTCACCGGCACGGACCGGCGATGCAGCTCCACCATCCACGGGTGCGTGTTCGGCACCCCCGGCGACCGGACCACCACGTCGGCGGCGGCCAGCCGCGCGAAGCCCTCCTCGCCGGTGACCAGCGGCGCCGCGGCGGCGAGCGGTCCCTCCCAGGG
Organism: Micromonospora maritima; assembly: GCF_902825405.1. Taxonomy (GTDB): domain Bacteria; phylum Actinomycetota; class Actinomycetes; order Mycobacteriales; family Micromonosporaceae; genus Micromonospora; species Micromonospora maritima. The sequence goes on from NZ_CADEAU010000533.1 coordinate 1,319, forward strand.
CAGGCTGAGGAAGTTCGCGCTGTCGTCGACGGCGACCAGGCCGGCCGGGCCGTGCGCGGCGATCGCGGTCACCGCGGCCCGGCCCTCGCGGCCGGCGCCCCAGACGGCGACATGACGTCCGCGCAGATCAGACAGGCGCACGGGCTCTCCTCGTACTCGGCGGTGCTCGGCGGGCGGGGTCCGGCCCAGCCGGACACGGGCGGACGAACCAGGGCCTAGTATGGCGTGTGCCCAACGAGCAGCTGCGGCGGATGGACGCCTTCACCTTCCCGTCCTACTCGATCGACTTCGCCACCGGCGAGGTCCTGTTCGACTACGCCCTGACCGGTCCCGACGGCGAGCAGCGGTTCACCGAGGTGATCACCCTGCCGCTGCCGGCCGAGCCGGTCTCCGACGCCACCGCGGCCACGCTCGCCCGGGTCCTGGAACTGCTGCACGTGGTCGCCGGCGTCAGCTACTACAAGGCCGCCGCGCCGCCCCGGCTGGTGCTGCCGACGCCGCTGGGCGCCGCCGCCGTCGAGCTGGTCACCGCCGTCTACACCAAGGGCCTCGCCGAGTACGCCTACCGCAACCAGCTGCCGCACGTGCTGGAGCTGCGGCCCGAGGTGCCGGCCGGGTCGGTGGACCCGGCGACCCCGCTGGACAACTCCGACCGACGCCCGCTGTCGGCCGTCGGCGGGGGCAAGGACTCGATCGTCACGCTGGAGGCGCTGCGGCGCGCCGGGTTCGACCCGGTGCCGTTCTCGGTCAACCCGAACCACGTGATCGTGTCGGTGAACGAGGCGTCGGACCTGGTGCCGCTGGCCGCGCGGCGGCGGCTCGACCCGGTGCTGTTCGAGCTGAACGCGGCCGGCGCGCGCAACGGGCACATCCCGGTGACCGCGATCAACTCGCTGATCGCGGTGGCCACCGCCGTCCTGCACGGGCTCGGCCCGGTGGTGATGTCGAACGAGCGCTCCGCGTCCGACCCGAACCTGGTGTGGAACGGTCACGAGATCAACCACCAGTGGTCCAAGGGCGTCGAGGCGGAAGGGCTGCTGCGGGCCGCGCTGGCCGAGCACGCCGGGCTCACCGAACCCTACTTCTCACTGCTGCGCTCCCTGTCCGAGCTGCACATCGCCCGGCTCTTCGCCGAGATCGACCGCTACGACGCGGTGGTGACCAGCTGCAACGCCGCTTTCAAGCTGCGCGACGCGAGCGAGCGCTGGTGCCGTGACTGCCCGAAGTGCCGGTTCGTCTTCCTGGCCATGGCCCCGTTCATGCCCCGGGAGCGGCTCACCGGCATCTTCGGCGGCGACCTGCTGGCCGACGAGTCCCAGATCCCCGGCTACCGGGAGCTGCTCGGCGTCGACGGCCACAAGCCGTTCGAGTGCGTCGGCGAGGTGGAGGAGTCGGTGGTCGCGCTGAGCCTGCTCGCCCAGCAGGAACAGTGGCGCGACGCCCCGGTGGTCCGGGCCCTGGCGGCGGCGCTGCCCGACACCGCGTGGCAGGCGGCGTCCACCTCCGACGTCTTCAGCCCCGGCGGCCCGAACTTCGTCCCCGCCCCCTACGCCAAGGCCCTCACCGCGCTCACCTGACCCGGTCTGGCGATCATGAAGTTTAGCCGGCGTTTCGCCCGATTCGCCCCCGCCAACTTCATGATCGACCGCTGGTCCGCGCGGGCGCGGGGATCGGCGGACGGTCAGGGGGTGCGGACGGCGTCCAGGGCCAGCAGGGCCACGTGCAGGGAGAGGCACTGCTCGACGGAGTCGAGGTCGGCGTCGAGGATGCGGCCGATGCGCGCCAGCCGCTCGTAGAACGCCGGCCGGGACAGGTGCGCCGCCGACGCCGCCGCCGACTTGTTCCGGCCCTGTTCCAGGTACGCCCGCAGCGTGCCGAGCAGCTGCTCCCGGGGATGCTGGGCGTCGTACGCCAGCAGCGGGCCGAGTTCGCGCTCGACGAACGTCTGCAACCGGGGCTCGTCCCGCAGCAGGTGCAACAGGCCGGCCAGCCCGACGTGCGGCAGCCGGAAGCAGGGCAGGTCGCGGGGGTCCCGGCGGGCCGCCTCGGCGATCTGCCGCGCCTCGACCAGGGACCGGCGCGCCTCGCGCAGGCTGCCCACCCCGGACCCGGCCGCGACGACG
>NZ_CADEAU010000534.1 GCF_902825405.1 Micromonospora maritima
CCCTGCGTGGCCAGCCAGCGGGCGGCGGCGGCCGCGCCGGCGCCGAGTTCGAGGATCCGCCGGCCGGCGACCTCGCCGAGCAGCCGCGCGTCCGCCTCGCGCAACCCCTCCGGGCACCAGACGAAGTCCACCTCGCCGAGGAACGGGCCGTGCTCGGCCTGGTAGGCGTCGGCGTCGGTGTCCCACCAGCCCCGGTTGGCGCGGCGGATCTCGGCGGCGCCGACCTGCCGGCGGGTCACCCTGTCGTCGTCCACCCGTCCACGCTAGGGCCGACGCGGGTGCCGGATCCGGGCGGGGGTCCGCGTGTTGCGGACGGGACGGATGTGACGGACGAGACAGCTGTGGCACCTTACCGCGCAAAATCTCCGCTTTCGCAGCGGATGAGGTCGCACGGACCCGGGAGGGCTTGCACGCTGTGGTAATGCAGCGGGTAGGCTAGACGATGCGCTCGCGGATCGTGTGCCTCGGCAGGGAGCAGGTGCGCGGTCACCGGAGCCACTAATGATCTTCTCGCGTCGATCGTTCGGTGTGCCCGGCGGCGGATCCGTTGGCGCGGCAGAGTCACCGCGACACCCATGCCCGCTGTGACAACCCATCCGACCGGAGCAACCGCCCACATGACGAGCAGCATCGAGGCCACCTCGAGCGCCAACAAGGTCACGCACGACGATCTCGGCTCTGAGGAAGCTTTCCTCGCCGCTATCGACGAGACCATCAAGTACTTCAACGACGGCGACATTGTCGAAGGCACCGTCGTCAAGGTCGATCGGGACGAGGTCCTGCTCGACATCGGCTACAAGACCGAGGGCGTGATCCCCTCTCGGGAGCTGTCGATCAAGCACGACGTGGACCCGGCCGAGGTGGTTTCGGTCGGCGACCACATCGAGGCCCTCGTCCTCCAGAAGGAGGACAAGGAGGGTCGGCTGATCCTCTCCAAGAAGCGGGCGCAGTACGAGCGGGCCTGGGGCACGATCGAGAAGATCAAGGACGAGGACGGTGTCGTCCGCGGCTCGGTCATTGAGGTCGTCAAGGGTGGTCTCATCCTCGACATCGGCCTGCGCGGCTTCCTGCCCGCGTCGCTCGTCGAGATGCGGCGGGTGCGTGACCTGCAGCCGTACGTCGGCCGCGAGCTCGAAGCCAAGATCATCGAGCTGGACAAGAACCGCAACAACGTGGTCCTGTCCCGCCGGGCCTGGCTGGAGCAGACGCAGTCCGAGGTGCGCACCGAGTTCCTCAACAAGCTCCAGAAGGGGCAGGTCCGCAAGGGCGTCGTCTCCTCGATCGTCAACTTCGGCGCGTTCGTCGACCTGGGTGGCGTGGACGGCCTGGTGCACGTCTCCGAGCTGTCCTGGAAGCACATCGACCACCCGTCCGAGGTCGTCGAGGTGGGCCAGGAGGTCGAGGTCGAGGTCCTGGACGTCGACCTGGACCGCGAGCGGGTCTCGCTGTCGCTGAAGGCGACGCAGGAGGACCCGTGGCGTCAGTTCGCCCGCACCCACGCGATCCAGCAGATCGTGCCGGGTAAGGTCACCAAGCTGGTGCCGTTCGGCGCGTTCGTCCGGGTGGACGACGGCATCGAGGGCCTGGTCCACATCTCCGAGCTGGCCGAGCGCCACGTGGAGATCCCGGAGCAGGTCGTGCAGGTCGGCTCCGAGGTCATGGTCAAGGTCATCGACATCGACCTGGAGCGTCGCCGGATCTCGCTGTCGCTCAAGCAGGCCAACGAGGGCTTCGTCGAGGGCGAGGAGCACTTCGACCCGACCCTCTACGGCATGGCCGCGACCTACGACGAGCAGGGCAACTACATCTACCCCGAGGGCTTCGACCCGGAGACGGGTGAGTGGCTCGAGGGTTACGACAAGCAGCGCGAGACCTGGGAGCAGCAGTACGCCGAGGCGCGTCAGCGCTGGGAGGCCCACACCAAGCAGGTGCAGACCTCCCGCGCCGCCGACGCCGAGGCCGCCGCCAACCCGGCTCCGGCCACCACCAGCGGCACCACCACGTCGACCTCGACCTCGGCCCCGAGCCGTCAGGCCGAGGAGCCGGCCGGCACGCTGGCCACCGACGAGGCGCTCGCCGCGCTGCGGGAGAAGCTCGCCGGCGGCAAGTGACAGGTCGCTGACGTCGGTCCACCCTCGGGCGGACCGGCAGGTCGCCTCCGACGCACGGGCCCCGTCCCCGCGTTCCGCACCAGCGGAGCGCCGGGGGCGGGGTCCGCTCCGTTTCCGAGGGCGACCGGATCCGGCCCGGCGAGGCCCGGTTGGCATGCGGACGGGGATCCGGTTGACTGTCCGGGTGCTGAGGGTGGGGCTGACGGGCGGAATCGGATCCGGCAAGAGCGCGGTGGCGCGCCGGTTGGCCGCACTCGGCGCGGTGGTCGTCGACGCGGACCGGATCGCCCGCGAGGTCGTCGCCCCGGGCACCGACGGGCTGGCCGAGGTGGTCGCCGCCTTCTCCGACCGGGTCCTGGACGCCGACGGGGCGCTGGACCGGGCCGCCCTCGGCGCCCTGGTCTTCGGCGACGAGGCCGCCCGCCGCACGCTGGAGGCGATCACCCACCCCCGGGTACGGGCGCGGACCGCCGAGCTGGTCGCCGCCGCGCCCGCCGACGCGGTCGTGGTCAACGACGTGCCCCTCCTGGTGGAGGTGGGGCTGGCGCCCACGTACCACCTGGTGCTGGTGGTGCAGACGGCGGTGGCGACCCGGCTGGCGCGGTTGTCCCGCGACCGGGGTATGGACCCGGCCGAGGCCGAGCGCCGGATCGCCGCGCAGGCCGACGACGCCCGCCGACACGCGGTCGCGGACGCGCTGCTCACCAACGACGGCACGCTCGCCGAACTGCACGACGCGGTGGACCACCTCTGGCACGGGCGCCTGCTGCCCTACGAGCGCAACGTCCGGACGCGGCACGCGGTACGGCCCGGCCCGACGGCGCCAACCGGACCGGACCCGACCTGGCCCGAGCAGTACGCCCGGCTGGCCGCCCGGGTCCGGCACGCGGTCGGCGGCGACGTCCGGGTCGACCATGTCGGCTCCACCGCCGTGCCCGGGCTGGCCGCGCCCGACGTCATCGACATCCAGTTGACGGTGCCCTCGCTGGCGGAGGCGGACGGGCCGCTGGCCGACCGGCTGGCCGAGGCCGGCTTTCCCCGCCTGCCAGGGCAGTGGTGGGACGCGCCGCGCCGACCCGACCGGGTGCACTGGGCGAAGCGGCTGCACGGCGGCGCGGACCCCGGCCGTCCGGTGTTGCTGCACCTGCGCCCGGCCGGCTCCGCCGGCTGGCGGTACGCGCTGCTGATGCGCGACCACCTCCGCGCCGACCCGGGGCGGCGGGCCGACTACCTCCAGGTCAAGCGGGACCTGGCGGCCGCCGCGCCGGCGGGCGCCGAGCAGGGCACGCTCGACGATCCCTGGTTCGACGAGGAGCACCTGCGCGCC
>NZ_CADEAU010000535.1 GCF_902825405.1 Micromonospora maritima
GCCCGCTTCCGGGGCCGGATGACGCTGCGCCGGGGGCTGGCCCAGGTGCGGACGCCGGCCGTCGCGGCGGCGGCGTTCACCCTCCTGCGGACGCCGCTCGGGCGTGCCGCGGCCCGGGGCGTCCTGTTCGGGGACCGGTCGTTCCCCACCCCGTGACGGTCAGGGGATCGGCCACTCGTGCACCGGACGGTTGCTGTGCATCAGGTCCACGTAGTGGCGGACCACCTCGCGCAGCGCGGCCGGCCGGTCCAGGTGGTCGGCGGACTCCAGCCGGTGCAGCGTCTCCACCTGCCAGGTCGCGCCGTTGCGGCCGGTCAGGCAGCGCTGCTCGACGATGCCGAGCAGCCGGTCCCGCTCCACCGGGTCCAGGCCCCAGCGGTCGAGCCCGTGGTGGGCCAGCGGCAGCAGCCGGCGCAGCACCAGCTCGGTCACCGGCAGGTAGCCCAGGCCGGGCCAGAAGACCTGGGCGTCGATGCCGTGCCGGGCGCAGGCGTTGAAGTTCTCCTCGGCGGCGCTGAACGACATCTGGGACCAGAGCGGGCGGTCCGACTCGGCCAGCGCCCGGACCAGGCCGAAGTAGAACGCGCCGTTCGCGACCGTGTCCAGCACGGTCGGCCCGGCCGGCAGCACCCGGTTCTCCACCCGCAGGTGCGGACGGCCCCGCAGCACGTCGTAGACCGGCCGGTTCCAGCGGTAGATGGTGCCGTTGTGCAGGCGCAGCTCCGCCAGCTTCGGCACCCCGCCGCTGTGCAGCGTGGTCGCCGGGTCCTCCGGGTCGCAGACCGGCAGCAGCGCCGGGAAGTAGCGCACGTTCTCCTCGAACAGGTCGAACACCGAGGTGATCCAGCGTTCCCCGAACCACACCCGCGGGCGTACCCCCTGGGCCTTGATCTCTTCCGCCCGGGTGTCGGTGGCCTGCTGGAACAGCGGGACGCGGGTCTCCCGCCACAGCTCGCGGCCGAAGAACAGCGGGGAGTTCGCGCCGAGGGCCACCTGGATGCCGGCGACCGCCTGGGCGGCGTTCCAGTAGTCGGCGAACTGCGCCGGGCTGACCTGGAGGTGGAACTGGGTGCTGGTGCACGCCGCCTCCGGCGTGATGGTGTCGGCGGTGGTGGCCAGCCGCTCCACCCCGCTGATCGCGATCGGCAGGTCCTCGCCCCGGGCGGCGAAGATCTGTTCGTTGAGCAGCGCGTAGCGCGGGTTGGCCGAGAGCGAGGACGCGGTCAGGTGCTCCGGGCGCAGCGTCGGCAGGATTCCGATCATGACCATGTGCGCGCCGACCGTGCGGGCCTTCTCCTCCGCGGCGTTCAGGCTGGCCCGGACGTGCCCCTCGAACTCGGCGGTGCCGGTGCCGGCGAGCCGGCGCGGGGCGACGTTGATCTCCACGTTGAACTGGCCCAGCTCGGTCTGGAACGCCGGGTCGGCGATCGCCTCCAGCGCGTCGGCGTTGCGCATCGCCGGATCGAACCCGTCGTCGACCAGGTTCAGCTCGATCTCCAGCCCGGTCATCGGCCGCTCCACGTCGAACCGGGACTCGCGCAGCATCTCGGCGAAGACGTCCAGGCACCGCCGCACCTTCTCGCGGTAGCGGGCCCGGTCCTCCCGGCTGAAGGTGCGCGCGCCGACGTCCTCGCCCATGGTCACCACCCTGTCACCGTTGGTCCTCCCAACCTCGCACGGAGCGGCGGGTCAGGAAAGGCCTGAAGGACCTTTTCTGTACCCCGTGCCGGCCTCGGTGATCCTCGGCGGTAAGGAGGGGCCCCCTCTTAACGCCTCCTGCATAGGCGGGGCCCCCTTTTAACACCTGGTCGCCGCGCGGCCGGCTACCATGGGCCGCCGGCCGAAGGGGGAGTGTTGATGCGCGACGGGTGGATCCGGGCGTTCGTGTGGGCGGCGATCGCCGAGGCGTGCTCCTGGGCGGCGCTGCTGGCCGGCATGGCGGTCAAGTACGGCCCGCCGCGCGACGAGATCGGCGTGCAGGTCTTCGGCCCGATCCACGGCGGTCTCTTCGTGGCGTACGGGCTGCTGGCGCTCGTGGTGGCCCGGCGCCGCCGCTGGTCGCTGGTGCAGACCGGGCTGGCGCTGGCCAGCGCCGTGCCCCCGTTCGCCACCGTGCTGTTCGAGCGCTGGGCCCGTCGCCGTGGCCTCCTCGCCGCCCCCGCCGTGCCCGCCGAGCCCTCGCTCACCCGTGTCGGTGGTTAACAAGGGGCCCCGCCTCTACCGCAGGCGTTAAAAAGGGGCCCTTCCTTTCACGTCAGGGCGGAGCAGGCGGCGACGCCGAGCACCAGCACCGCGCCGAGCGTCGCCTGGAGCAGCAGCGCCGGCCCGAGGTGCGACCAGAGCGTCGCGGTACGCGGGGTGAGCAGTTGCCCGGTGGTCAGGTTGACGATCCGCTCGATCCGGGGCGGCAGCTCACCGTCGCGCTGCGGGCGCAGCGTGAGCTGGACGTGGTCGCCCGGGTGCAGCGCGCTCTGCGGCAGGTGGCCGTGCAGCTCGACCTCGACCAGCCGGTCGGCGGCGTCGCGCACCCGGACCGGGGTGACCAGGAACTCCGGCCCCTTCTTCAGCTCCTTGAAGCTGCGCCGGGCGCCTCCGCCACCGCTGCTGAGCAACGCGCGCACCACCCGTAGCAGCAGCCCCACCACACCGGCCGCGGTCAGCACCGCGACGAGCGCCGGCTGGCCGACCCGGACCTCCCGGGCGTAGCCCTCCATCAGCCGCACCAGGCGCCCGGTGACGATGCGTTCCGTCGGCCGGACGACGCGTCGGGTGTGCAGCTCTGTGTCCATGTTCACCACCGAGAGTTCCGTTGCGTGCACAGATGGTATCGGTCCTTCGGGTTGAACGACGTGAATGAACGGCGGTCACGCCCCACCGACGGCAGGTGACATCGGCCGGGGCGCGGGTATGCGTGCGGCCGAGCTGGAAAGGGGTCGAGCATGCAGCTGTCCTTCCTGCGCCCGCTCTACGACCGTCCCGGGCCCTGGTGCTCGGTGTATCTGGACGCCTCCCGGGACACCCACGACGCCCGTCCGCAGGTCGACCTGCGATGGCGCGCCCTCAAGGGGGACCTGTTGGCCCAGGGCGCCGATCCGGTCACCGTCGAGGCGGTGGAGGAGGTGGTCCGCCGGCACGACCCGATGCCCGGCGACTACGGCATCGCCGTCTTCGCCACCCGGGGTCGGGTGGTGCTCACCGAGTACCTCTCCGCGCCGCCGCTGCGGGACCTGGCCACCTGGTCCGCCCTGCCGCACACCATGCCGTTGGTCGCCCAACGGGGCGAGCAGGTGGCCTGGGTGCGGGTGCTCGCCGACCGTACCGGTGCGGACGCGATGGCGGTCAGCGCCGGCGGGGTGCCCCGACGGGCCCACGTGGCCGGCGGGCAGAGCCGGCAGCTGCGGCGCGTGCAGCCCGGCGGCTGGTCGCA
>NZ_CADEAU010000536.1 GCF_902825405.1 Micromonospora maritima
AGAGCTCCGCGCACCACCGTCGCGGGTACGCGGCCGGGTCCGGCCCGGCCCGGCACCCCGAGGCGGGTACGACGGCGGACGGTACGACGGCGGACGGGCCGGCGGCGGGCAGGGCGGCGGCGGAGCCGAGCGCGGCCAGGACGAACGCCAGCGTGACGACGACGGCGGTCAACCGGTCGCGCACACGCATGGCACACCTGCCGGGCTCACGGACAGCGGCGACGGTCGATAGATCGTCGCCGGGCACACGCTAGCAACCGCCTTCGGCGGCCGGCAACGGCACACGGCCGGCCGGGTTCCGGTGGCTTCCATCACCGACTTCAGGCGCGTCGGGGCCAGCGACACCGAAGTGCTCGAAGCGGTATGCCTCAGAGTCATAATTATGCCTCTGAGGCATACCGCTCGGAACTGGTTGCTTCTTCTTGGGAGGTCACGAACGGTGACCGGGCGGAAAAGACCTAGTGGAAGAAGTGCCGGGTACCGGTCAGGTACATGGTCACGCCGGCCTCCTTGCAGGCCGCGATGGTCTCCTCGTCGCGGATCGAGCCGCCGGGCTGCACGATGGCCCGGACACCCGCGTCGATGAGGATCTTCGGCCCGTCGGCGAACGGGAAGAACGCGTCCGAGGCGCAGACCGCGCCCCGGGCCCGCTCGTCGCCGGCCCGGCTGACCGCCAGCCGCGCCGAGTCGACCCGGTTGACCTGGCCCATGCCGACGCCGACGGTGGCGCCGTCGCGGGCCAGCAGGATGGCGTTGCTCTTCACCGCGCGTACCGCCCGCCAGGCGAACGCCAGGTCGCGCAGCGTGGCCTCGTCGGCCGCGTCGCCGGTGGCCAGCGTCCAGTTGGCCGGGTCGTCGCCCGGCGCGTCGACCGCATCCCGCATCTGCACCAGCACGCCGCCGCCGACCTGCCGCCACTCGGCCGGTCGGGGCGCGAACGCGGGCGCCCGCAGCAGCCGGATGTTCTTCTTGGCCCGCAGCAGCTCCAGCGCGCCCTCGTCGTAGCCCGGGGCCACCAGCACCTCGGTGAAGATCTCCGCGACCTGCCCGGCCAGCTCCACGCTCACCGGCCGGTTCACCGCGATCACCCCACCGAAGGCGGAGACCGGGTCGCAGGCGTGCGCCCTGCGGTGCGCGTCGGCGACGTCCGCGCCGACCGCGATGCCGCACGGGTTGGCGTGCTTGATGATCGCCACCGCGGGCTGGTCGGGGAAGTCGTGCGCGGCCCGCCAGGCGGCGTCCGCGTCCACGTAGTTGTTGTAGGACATCTCCTTGCCGTGCAGCTGCTCGGCCTGGGCCAGGCCGGCCGGCGCGCCCGGGTCGGTGTAGAGCGCCGCCGTCTGGTGCGGGTTCTCGCCGTAGCGCAGCACGGCCTGGCGGCGCAGCGCCAGCCCGGCGAACCGCGGCCACCCGTCCTCCGCCGGGGCCACGGTGGAGGCGAACCAGTCGGCCACGGCCACGTCGTAGTCGGCGATGTCGGCGAACGCGCGGGCGGCGAGCGCGCGCCGCTGGGCCAGGGTGAAACCGCCGTCGGCCAGCGCGGCGAGCACCGCCGGGTACGCGGCCGGGTCGGTCACCACCGCCACCGAGGCGTGGTTCTTCGCGGCGGCCCGGACCATGGCCGGCCCGCCGATGTCGATCTGCTCCACGCACTCGTCGGTGCCGGCGCCGGAGGCGACCGTCGCCTGGAACGGGTAGAGGTTGGAGACCAACAGGTCGATCCCGGCGATGCCGTGCTCGTCGAGCTGCGCGGCGTGCGCGTCCTTGCGCAGGTCGGCGAGGAGGCCGCCGTGGATCTTCGGGTGCAGGGTCTTGACCCGCCCGTCGAGGATCTCCGGGAAGCCGGTGACCTGCTCGACCGGCGTCACCGGCACGCCCGCGCCGGAGATCGTCGACGCGGTGCTGCCGGTCGAGACGATCTCCACGCCGGCCTCGTGCAGGGCCCGGGCCAGCTCGACCAGGCCGGTCTTGTCGTAGACGCTGACCAGCGCGCGCCGGATCAGGCGGGCGTCCTGAGTGGTGCTCACGGGATCGTGACCTTTCTGCCGGTGATCGTCCAACCTTCACGGACCAGGCGGCCGACCTGCTCGACGAGCTGGCGCCGCTCGGCGGACTTGATGCGCTCGGTGAGCGTCTCCTCGTCGTCGTCGTCCAGCACCGGAACGGCGACCTGGGCGACGATCGGGCCGGTGTCCATCCCGGCGTCGACGAAGAACAACGTGGCCCCGGTGACCTTCACGCCGTACGCCAGCGCGTCACGGGGGCCGTGGATGCCGGGGAACGCCGGCAGCAGCGTGTTGTGCGTGTTCAGGTAGCGGTCGCCGAAGGCGGTGAGGAACTCCGGACCGACGAGCTTCAGGAAGCCCGCGCTGATGACCAGGTCGGGCCGGTGCTCGGCGACGCGGGCGGTGAGGGCCTTGTCCCAGTCGGCACGGGTCGGGTGGTCCTTGACGCGCTCGACGAACGACGGCACCCCGGCCGCGGCGGCCCGGTCCAGGCCGGCGATCCCGTCCCGGTCGGCGCCCACGGCCACCACCCGGGCCCCGTACCCGGGGTCGGCGGCGGCGTCCAGCAGCGCCTGGAGGTTGCTGCCGGAACCGGAGACGAGGACGACGAGGCGGGCGACGGACGCGGGCTCGGTCACGCGGACAACCCTATCGGTGCCCTCCGGGCGTCCGGTCCGCGGGCGGGCGCGCCGCTGGTGATCTCTCCGATGGCGGCGACACGATACGCTGCCGTCGCCCGGTGCCGTGCGCACCCGACCATGGACCCCCAGTTTGAGGAGCACCTCGATGCAGCCCGGATACCCCGGTCAGGACCCGTACGGCCAGCAGCCGAACCAGGACCCGACCGCTCAGCCGCACGACCCGTACGCCCAGCCGCCGCAGGCCCCGCAGTACGGGCAGCAGCCGACCTCGGGCCAGCCCTACGGCCAGCCCACCTCCGGTCAGCCCTACGGGCAGGACCCGTACGCGCAGCAGCAGCCGTACGGCGCCGCGCCGCAGTACCCGGCCGCCGGCTACCCCACCGGCCCGGGCCAGGGGCAGGGGCAGAACAACACCATGGGCCTGGTCGGCATGATCGTCGGCATCGCCTCGATCGTGCTGGGCCTGTGCTGCCCGCTGCTGGGTGTGCCGGCCGGCATCGTCGGCATCGTGCTCGGCGTGATGGGTCAGAAGAAGGTCCAGGCGGGCGAGGCCAGCAACCCGGGCCAGGCCAAGGCCGCCCTGATCTGCGGTGGTGTCGGTGTGGTCGTCGGCATCATCAGCGCCATCGCCGGCGCCGCGATCAACATGAGCAACTTCGGTTCCTGACCGGCTCCGACGAGGGGCGTCCGGCGGTCGCCGGGCGCCCCTCGCGTGTTCCCGGCCCGCCTTCCCGGACGGGCCGGGTCAGCGGGGGGCGGGGGTGGCGCGGGGCGGGG
>NZ_CADEAU010000537.1 GCF_902825405.1 Micromonospora maritima
AGCGCGACGAGCAGCCCGGCGGTGAACGGCCGGGCCCGCCGCCAGCGGCGCCAGCGTCCGGGGGCGGCCGGCGCCGCGTGCTCTCCGCCGGTCACGTCAGCACCCGTCGGAGCTGAAGCCCATACGCAGGTTGGGCAGCGTGAAGATCGCGGCGGTGGTGGCGTAGTTGTTCTGCCGCAGGTTCGTGATGGTCACCGTGTCGGCCTGCTGGGCGAAGACGCCCGGGTTGCCCTTGACGCCGGGGACCTGGTCGACCGTGCTGGCGTCCTGCCCGACGTTGATCTTCTTGAACGAGGCGTTGCCGGCGATCTCGTCGCCGTCGACGACGAGCGTGCGGGCGGTGACCGGCTTGCCGGAGCCGCCGGCGGTGATCCGCAGGTTGGTCCCGCCCAGGTTGATGCTCTGGCACAGGTTGGTCAGCTCGGCCTTGTCGATGGCCGAGACGATGACCAGCACCTGGCCGCCGGTGTCGCCCTGGTTCGGGCTGTCCGGGATCATCTGGTCGAGCGTGGCGAACTGCTCGAACCCGGTGCCCTCCAGCCGGTCGGCGGTGACGGTGAACGGCATGCCGGAAATGGCGAACTGCGCGCCGAGCACCCCCTGCGCGGTCAGCACCACCATGCCGGCGGCCCCGGCCGCCACGGCGCCGAGCGTGACGGCGAACCGGCGCCAGCGGACGCCGCTGCTCGGCTGGTCGGCCTCGATCGGTGCGGTCTGCTCCGACATGGCGGCTCCCTTTCGAGATCAATTCATTGGCGACGATGTGAATTGGCTTCGCAGGATTTTCGCGCCAAGGGGCGCAGGCCGAAGTTACCGCTGGGTAAAGGGGCGGTCAACAGCGCGTGGCAGGGAGTTGGGCGGCATGTGCGAATTGCGGCCAAAGTGAAAAACCGCAGCGGTTTTCCACCGCGATTGTCAGGGCTGGCCCGTCGGCGCGCAGGGCGCGGTCGTGCTCGGGCCGTCGTCCGGGCGGGTCGGCCGGGTGGCCCGGCGGGCGCCGTCGGGTCCCAGGAAGGGCGCGGTGGCCGCGTAGGTGAGCACCGGCAGCAGCGCCGGCAGGTCCTCGGCCCGTCCCTGCGCCACCCGCCCCCGGATGGTGGCGTGGATGCCGCCGACCACCGTGGACACCAGCACGTCCCGGTCCACGCCGGCCACCGCCGGCCCGGGGCCAGCGTCGGCGAAGAACCGGCGGAAGCTGTGCAGCAGGGCGTCCCGTTCCCGGCGGGCGTCCGGACCGGCCGCGTCCACCTCGACAAGTGCCATCCGGGCGAAGGCGGGCACGCTGGCGAGCACGTCGAGCAGCGTGCGCAGCGCCGCCCGGGCGGCGTCCGGCCAGTGCGGCCCGGCGTCCCGGTAGGCGCCCTCCATCAGCTGCGAGACCACCGAGATGCCGTGCCGGTACGCGGCGAGGAACGCGTCCTGCTTGCCGCTGAACAGCGCGTAGAACGCGGGCCGGGTGACCCCGGCGGCGTGGCAGATGTCGCTGACCCGGGCGGCGTCGTACCCCCGGGTGGCGACCTCCCGCACCAGCCCGTCGAAGAGGCGGTCGCGTTGGGTCGCCGCCACCTCCTCGGCCGGCACCCGCCGCGGGCCACGCTTGATGGCGCGGTCGGGGTCGCGGCCGTGCCGCGCGCCCGGCAGGGGCGTCGGCGGAGGCGGGCTCTGCATGGTCAAGATATCGGCCTTCCTTGATGCGTTGACTTTACGACCCTCTGAGGTTTATAACTTTCGACACGCTCAGTCCACGCCCCGTCACCGATGGTGATCACTCGAAACGGTCACCCCTGTCGCGTCGAAGGAGGGCCCGAATGGCTGCCATTATCGCCGCCCACGGTCGTCCTCCCAAGGCCGCAGGGAAGCAGGTGACGCGGCGTCACCGCAGTGCCCCACGCCGCCCCGCCCGCTGAGTCGCGGCGGCTCACCACGCCAGGCGCCGTCCGTCCCGGACGCCGCCGGCACGTCCCCGTCCCACCGCCGGAAGGAACCACCATGCCCAGGTACGGACGCATCGGCGCGGGCCTCGCCGCCCTGGCGCTGCTCACCGGTCTGGTCGGCGCCACCCCCGCCACCGCGGCCCCCTCCACCTCGCTGGCCAGCGCCGTGCTGACCTACCCGACCGCCGCCGGCACCGCCGTGTCGGTCAACGACGTCATCCAGGCCAGCCTGAAGAGCGGCACCAACGCCACGTTCTACTCGTCGGCCAGCGGCACCAGCGGCATCAAGTGCGCCGCGTCCAGCTTCAGCGCGAAGGTGCTGAGCAACCCGACCGCTCCCGGCACCGCCACCGAGAGCCTCACCGCGCAGACGTTCGGCAGCTGCACCACGAACGTCTTCGGCACCACAGGCGTGCAGAGCGTGACCGTGAACAACCTGCCCTACGCCACGTCGGTCACCAGCGCGGGCGTGGTCACCATCTCCGGCACCGCGGCCGCGCCGATCCAGAGCACGGTGGTGCTGAACTCCCTGCTCGGCCCGATCACCTGCGTCTACCGGACCAGCACGAACACGCTCACCGGCACGGCGGCGAACGCGACCAACTCGATCACCTTCACCAACCAGACCCTGACCAAGTTCTCCGGCCCGTCGCTCTGCTTCGGCACCGCGTACTTCACCGCGACCTACTCGCCGGTGAAGGACACCAGCAAGACCGGCAGCCCGGCCGTCTACGTCAACTGACCACCCGGCCCGTCGGCCGGCGCGCGGCGGTTCGCCGGGTGCCGGCCGGCGGTCCGTGCCGTCAGTCGGTGGTCAGCGCCGCGTGCAACGCACGCATGGACCGCAGCGCGGAGCGGACCTCCTGAAGGTAGCGCCCCGGGGTCAGGGTCGGCTCCGGCACCGGAACCGGTACGTCCGCCGCCGGGTCCACGCCTACCGTCTCGATGCCGCACCGGTACGGCACGGCGAGCGTCCGCAGCGCGTCGCAGTGCTGGAACGGTACGTAGATCGGCGCGGTCACCATCAGCACCGGGTCACCGGCGCGCAGCCGCACGTGCTCGGCCCAGAACCGCTGCGTGTCGGCGGTGTGCGCCCGGCGGCGCTCCGGTTCGCTCGACGGCGCGGCGAGCACCCGGACCGGGGGCAGCCCGGCCGGCCGGTAGGTGCGCGACGACCAGGCGCGGTGCGGGTGGTCGGCCGGTCCGCCGCTCTCCTGCGCCGGCTCGTCCACCCCGAACGCCAGCCGTACGCCGGCGTCCAGGACGTCCACCTCGGTGGCGCACCCGGGCACCCCGGCTCCGGCCAGCACCGCCGACTCGGCCGGGGAGAGCGGCCGGAAGCTGCCCAGCACCGCCACCTCGCCGTCGACCCGGGCGGTGGCGGCCAGCAGCGCCGCGTACGCGGTGCGCCGCAGGCAGGCGTGCGCCAGCCCGCCCAGCACCAGCAGGTGCGCGTATCCGGAGCGGGCCGGCGGGGTGGCCCGGAC
>NZ_CADEAU010000538.1 GCF_902825405.1 Micromonospora maritima
TTCGTCGTGCAGCGGTAACCCAGGCTCACCACGAGTTCCCGGACACCGGCGATCAGCCGCTTCGAGGTGGACGTGTACTGGAGGTTCCCACCCGGGCCCACCTGGCCGCGGCGCTGGGCGTGCCGGTGGTCAGTCTCTTCGCCCCGACCGTCCCGTTCGGACAGTGGGGGCCCTACCGGGTGCCCACGGTCCGCCTCGGCGACGCCGCCGCGCCCTGCCGCGACACCCGCGCCACCGCCTGCCCGGTGCCCGGGCACCCCTGCCTGTCGGCGGTCGAACCGGGCCGGGTGCTGGAGGCGCTGCGACTGCTCGGGGTGCCCGCCGCCGTGCCGGCGCCCGTCCCCGGCGGGGTGGTCGGATGAACATCCTGCTGTGGCACGTGCACGGCTCCTGGACGACGTCCTTCGTGCACGGCAAGCACCGCTACCTGATCCCCGTCACCCCCGACCGGGGTCCCTACGGACTCGGCCGCGCCCGCACCTACCCCTGGCCGGACACCGCCGTCGAGGTCACCCCCGAAGACCTCGCCCACACCGACGTCGACGTGGTGGTCCTGCAACGCCCCGAGGAGTTCGACCTGGCCTGCGAGTGGCTCGGTCGCCGGGTGGGCCGGGACGTGCCCGCGATCTACGTCGAACACAACACCCCCAAGGGCGACGTCCCCCACACCCGCCACCCGATGGCCGACCGCGACGACCTCCTGCTCACCCACGTCACCGGATTCAACGAACTGTTCTACGACAACGGCGCCACCCGCACCGCCGTGATCGAACACGGCGTCGTCGCCCCCACCGTCGACTGGACCGGCGAACTCGACCGCCTCGCCGTGGTCATCAACGAGCCGGTACGCCGCTGGCGGGTCACCGGCACCGACCTGCTCGCCCGGTTCGCCGCGCTGGCGCCGCTGGACGTCTACGGCATGAAGGTGGCCGGGCTCGCCGCCCACCTCGGGCTGCCCGAGGACCGCCTGACCAGCCACGACGACGTACCCCAGCACGCCATGCACGACGAACTGGCCCGGCGGCGCGCGTACCTGCACCTGTGCCGCTGGACCTCACTCGGGCTCAGCCTGATCGAGGCGATGACCATGGGCATGCCGGTGGTGGCACTGGCCACCACCGAGGCGGTCGAAGCCGTGCCACCCGCCGCCGGCGCGCTCTCCACCCGGGTGGAGACGCTCGTCGACGCGGCGCGCTGGCTGACCGAGGACCGGAACGCCGCGCGCCGGCTCGGGGCGCGGGCCCGGGACGTGGCCAAGGAACGGTTCGGCCTGGACCGGTTCCTCGCCGACTGGGACCGGATCATGGAGGAGGAGACATGCGCATCGCGATGATTTCCGAGCACGCCAGCCCGCTCGCCGTCCTCGGCGAGGAGGACGCCGGTGGGCAGAACACCCACGTGGCGGAACTCGCCTCCGCGCTCGTCGACGCGGGCCACGACGTCCGCGTCTACACCCGCCGCGACTCCCCCGCGCCGGCCGAGGCGGTCCCCACGCCGGACGGCTACCAGGTGTGGCATGTCCCGGCCGGCCCGGCCCGACGGGTGCCGAAGGACGACCTGCTGCCGTACATGGGCGAGTTCGGCAGCTGGCTGGCGGACACCTGGCGCCACGGCGGCTGGACCCCGGACGTGGCCCACGCGCACTTCTGGATGAGCGGGCTGGCCACCGTACACGCCGGTCGCCGTACCGGGGTGCCGACCGTGCTGACGTACCACGCGCTCGGCAGCGTCAAGCGCCGCCACCAGGGCACCCGGGACACCAGCCCACCGGGGCGGGTCGGCTACGAGCGGGCGCTCGGGCGGGCCGTCGACCGGGTGATCGTGCAGTGCGAGGACGAGGTCCGCGAACTGGTCCGGATGGGAGTGCCGAGGTCCCGGATGGCGCTGGTCCCCTCCGGTGTCAACGAGACGGTGTTCCGCCCCGACGGCCCGGTCGCACCGCGTGACCCGGCCCGCCGGCGCATCCTCACCGTCGGCCGGATGGTCGAGCGCAAGGGCTTCCTCGACGTGGTCCGGGCCCTGCCCGCGGTCCCGGACGCCGAGTGCGTGGTGGTCGGCGGGCCGCCGGCCGACCTGCTCCCGGCGGACGCGTTCGCGCGCCGGCTGTCCGCGCTGGCCGAGTCGTGCGGCGTGGCCGACCGGGTCCGGCTGCTCGGCGGCGTGCCGCGCGAGGAGATGGGCGCCTGGTACCGCTCGGCGGACGTGCTTGTCGCCGCCCCCTGGTACGAGCCGTTCGGGCTCACCCCGCTGGAGGCGATGGCGTGCGGCGTGCCGATGATCGGCACCGACGTCGGCGGCATCGCCGACAGCGTGGTGGACGGGCTGACCGGTGACCTGGTGCCGCCGCGCGACCCCCGCGCGCTGGGCGCCGCGCTGCGCCGGCTGCTCGCCGACAACGTGCGCCGGTTCGCGTACGCCACCGCCGCGCTGGACCGCATCCGCAGCCGGTACTCGTGGAAGCGGTGCGCCGAACAGCTCGGCGCGGTCTACGCCTCGGTGGCCGCCGCGGCCCGTCCCGCGTCGGCGGTGGCCTGATGACCACGCTCGACACACTCGACGCGCACCTGTCCGGGCTGGCCGCGGCGCTGCTGCCGTACCGGCGGGAGGCGCAGCGGCTGGCGTCCTGGGGCAGCGAGCTGGCCTGGACGCTGGCCCGGGGTGGGCGGTTGCTGGTGGCCGGCAACGGCGGCAGCGCCGCCGAAGCCCAACACCTCACCGCCGAACTCGTCGGCAAACTCCGCCACGACCGCCAACCCCTCTCCGCCATCGCCCTGCACGCCGAAACCAGCGCCCTCACCGCCATCGGCAACGACTACGGATACGACGAGATCTTCGCCCGCCAGGTCCGCGCCCACGGCCGACCCGACGACCTCCTCCTCCTCATGTCCACCAGCGGCACCAGCCCCAACCTCCTCACCGCCGCCCACGCCGCCCACGACACCGGCCTGCGCTGCTGGGCCTTCACCGGCCCCGCCCCCAACCCCCTCGCCGACCTCTGCGACGAACGGCTCGCGATCGACTCGCCGGACAGCCAGGTCGTGCAGGAGCTGCACCTGGTCTCCACGCACCTGCTCTGCGAGTACGTCGACCAGGCGCTGCCGGCGGCGCTCGCCGCCCGCGCCCCGGCGGGACCGGTGCGCGCCGGCGTCGAGGTGGTGCTCGACGACCCGGATCCGGAGGTGCAGGCCCGATGAGGAGGTCGAGCATGGCGGGACCCCTGGTGGTGCTCGGTGACACGCTGCTGGACCGGGACGTCGAGGGGCTGGTGAACCGGCTCTGCCCGGACTCCCCGGTGCCGGTGCTGGACGAGACCACGTCCGTGGACCGCCCCGGCGGCGCCGGCCTGGCCGCGGTCTTCGCGGCCGCGCAGGGCGCCGAGGTCGCGCTGGTCACCGCCGTCGCCGACGACGCCGG
>NZ_CADEAU010000539.1 GCF_902825405.1 Micromonospora maritima
CCCGGTCGGCCGAGCCGACGCCGAGCGGGAGCCCGAGCCGGACTCCGTCCGGGCCGGCCGCCACCAGCGGCACGCCCTCCGCCCGACCGCCGAGCCGGGCCGTCCCCGCCGCGGCGATGCTGCAACTCGCCGACCTGCCCACCGGCTTCACCAGGACGACGAATGTCGACGGCGACTGGTCCCTGGAATCGGTGACCATCTACTGCGGAAACGAGTCGCCGTCGCTTCAGGTGGGGCAGGTGGCGAGCAGGTCGGTGCAGTTCGACTCGCCCAGCGACTGGCTGGTCCAACGGGTCACCCGGCACTCCGGCACCTCCGCGGCCACCGTGATGCAACGGGTCCGCCAACTGGTCACCGGCTGTGAGCCGGCCCGCCCGGGTGATTCCCTGTCGGTCCTCGCCGAGTCCCTGGGCGGCGACGACGCGCTGCTGGTGGGCAGCGAGATCGAGGGGACGCCCAGCCGGTGGCTCTTCGTCCGCCGGGGCGACCTGGTGGCACAGCTGCGGGTCGACCACCAGACGACCCCGGTCGAGGCCCGCCGGACCGCGTCGTCGGTGGCGGACCGCCTCTGCGCCGGCACCGACGCCTGTTGACGGTGGTCGCCGCCCCGCCCCGACCAGGGTGAATGGCCGATCGTCGAGCCGCGTCCACGCGTCGAGCCCGCCGCGTACCGGCCCGACGAACGGCACCGCCCGCCCGTGGCACGCCCGACGCCGCCCGGATACCCGGTCCAGCCGGCCGACGACGCGCGTACCGACGCTCGCCGTCCCGACCAGCCCGGTTCCGGCCGGCGGGTCGGCGGCGAGCGCCGCCGGATCGTCCCGCCACACGCTCAGGCCCGCGTCCACGAGCCGGCGGAGGTTGTCCGTCACGATCTGTCTCCTTCTGGCGTCGGCACGCCGTGGCACGGCGTGACAGGGGATGGCCGGTGTGCGGTCAGCCGGCGGTGGTGGCCGGGGCGACGGTGCGCCGGACCATCGCCAGGTGGTTCGGGTCCAGTCCCCAGGTGAACAGCCGCCGGGGGTGGATGCGGATCAGCTCCGGGCTGAGGAACTCCAGCTCCGGCGGGACCGGCTGGTCGACGAGCGCCTCGGCGAGCCCCCGGATCTCGATGCCCCGCACCCGCCACGGGCGGCGCGAGACCACGTCGTCGATGACGAACGACGCCTTGCCGTTGGCCGCCACGTTGCGGAACTTCTGCGTGGTGGCCATCGCCCGGCCGCCGATGTCGATGCAGTCCAGCTCGGCGTTGTACCAGTAGACGACCGGGTTGTTCTGGAGCGTGCCGTTCGGCTGCGCGGTGGCCAGCCGGCCGAGCCGCTGCGACCTCAGGTACTCCAGCTCGTCCTCGGTGAAGATCACGTCATCCTGCCCCTCGTCGACGTCCGACCCGCGCCGCGCGCGGCCCGCCGGGGGTGCGGCACACCCGGCGGCCCGATCGTCGGGGCCCCGGCTCGCCCCGGACTGGAGACCGGGTCGAGGGCCGCTCGAACCGGCGGCCTCGACCGGCTCTCGACGCCGGCTCTATCCCGGCCGGTGAGCCTTCGGCGGCAGGACGCGGGCGGCGGACGTCGCCCGCCGTGGCCGCGAGGGCGAGGAGGTGGCCGTGACAGCACGGGCAGACCGGTGGGTGCTGGTCTTCGGGGCGACCGGGAAGCAGGGCGGCGGAACCGCGCGGCACCTGCTGCGGCGGGGCTGGGCGGTGCGCGCCTTCGTCCGGGATCCGCAGCGGCCGGCCGCGCGGGACCTGGCGGCGCGGGGCGCCACCCTGGTGGTCGGCGACCTCGACGACGCCGCCTCGGTGCGCGCCGCGATGACCGGGGCGTACGGCGTGTTCAGCGTGCAGACCCCGCTCGGGCCGGGCGGCGTGCCCGCCGAGGAACGACACGGGCTGACCGTGGCCGACGTCGCCGGCGAGGTGGGCGTGGCGCACTACGTGCACAGCTCGGTGGGGGGCGCGGAGCGCCCCGAGGGGGTGTTCTGGCGGGAGGCGAAGCTGCGCATCGAGGACCGCATCCGCAAGCACGACCTGCCGGCGACGTTCCTGCGCCCCACCTACTTCATGGACAACTTCGCCCAGTACCCGCCGCTGCTGGAGGGCGACGAGCTGGTCTACCGGCGGGGCCTCGCGCCGGACACCCCGTTGCAGATGATCGCCTCCGGTGACATCGGCTTCTTCGCCGCCGCGGCCTTCGACGACCCGGCGACCATCGGCGCCCGGATCGAACTCGCCGGGGACGAGCTGACCGGCGAGCAGATCGCCGCCACGTTCGCCCGGCACACCGGCCTGCCCACGCGCTACGAGCCGGTGCCGATGGCGGAGCTGCGCCGGCAGAGCGAGTGGCAGGCCACCGCCTACGGCTGGCTGAACCGGATCGGCTACCACGCCGACATCCCGGCCCTGCGCCGGCAGAACCCCGAGCTGCTCACCCTCGCCGGCTGGCTGTCGCGCACCGGCTGGGCGCCGAGCAGCACCCACAGCGCCCCGCCGGCGGCCGGTGTGCCGCGCAACGGCTGACCCGACAGTGGAGGTGGCGATGAGCGCCGAGTCCGAGACCACGACCCGTCCGCACCGCAGCGGGGAGGAGGTGCTGCACGACGACTTCACCGGTCCGCTCTCGGTCGGTGGGCCCACCTCGCGGTGGCGGCTGCGACCGGTGCCCGGCTTCCCCGCCGGGGACGGGGCCACGGTCACCGGGGAGGGCGGCCTGACCGTGGTGCCGACCGGGACCGATCCGGGCACCGGCGAGCCGGCGTTCGCCGACCCGCCGCAGCCGCTGTCGGAGACCGACCACCTGCGCTGGGCGCTGATGGCCAACCGGGACACCCCGGCGGGCCTGCCCGGCTTCGCGGTGCCGGCCGGCGGCTTCACGCTGCGGGCGGAGCTGGCCGTGCGGGCGTACGGTCTGGACCGCCACCCGTACGGCGACACCGTCGCCGACCCGCGCCGGGACCTGCGGCTGGGCGCGTCGGCGCTGATCTGCATGGACCGGGAGACCGGCATGGTGTTCGACTTCATCGTCACCGACCGGTGCGTCTTCGCCGTCTACGAGCGGCTGGCGTTCCCGCCGCACACCTACGGCGGGTTCTCGTTCGCGGTGCCGGTCCGCGACCGCGAGCCGGGGGACGTCCACGACCTGGCCCTGCGCTACGACGCGGACCGGCGCACCGCGCACTGGTACGTCGGCGACGACGAGGTGCTCACCGTCGACCGGATCGGGCACCGCGTCCTCGACCCGGGGTACGCGCTGCGGGACAACGGCCGGCCGGCCGAGTCGGCCGCGCCCCGGCAGCTCACGGTCGGGCTGGCGTTGTTCGCCGACCGGATCTGGGGCCAGGGCGTGCGGCTGGACGTGCGGCGCCTGACCGCGTACCGGGACTGAGCCGGCGCGGGACCGCCGGTGCCCG
>NZ_CADEAU010000540.1 GCF_902825405.1 Micromonospora maritima
GCCTGCTGCACGACGCGCCGCTGCCGCCGTGGCCGGGGCGCGGCCACGACGAGGTGGCCGCGCAGCTCGACGGCGAGTGCGCCTGGCTCCTGCGCCACCAGGTCCTGCCCACCGATCTGCTCACCCGCAACCGCCGGCTTGCGGAGACCGCGCTCCGGCCGTGGACGCCGGCGTTCATCCACGGCGACCTCCAGGTCGACCACGTGTTCGTCGAGGGCGACGAGATCACCGGCGTGCTCGACTGGTCCGAGGCGAGCCCGGGCGACGCCCTGTACGACCTGGCGACCCTGACGCTGGGGCACCGGGAGCGCCTGGCGGACGTCGTGGCCGGCTACGGTGCCGACGTCGACCTCGACCTGGTGCGCGCGTGGTGGTCGCTGCGGAGCCTGCTGGGGATCCGCTGGCTGGTCCAGCACGGCTTCGATCCGTACGCGCCGGGCTGCGAGGTCGACGTGCTACGGGCCCAGCAGTGCTGATCGACGCGGCTCCGGATCAGAACCAGCTCTCCCGCATGTCCAGCGTGGTGCGGTCCAGGCTCTCCAGCAGGTCGAACCGCGCCGCCACCGTCGGCAGTTCCCAGCGGTAGAAGTAGCGCGCCGCCTGCCGCTTGCCCGAAAGGAACTCCCCCTGGGCGCCGTCCGGGGAGCCCAGCGCCTCCACCGCCAGCACCTGCTCCAGCCACATCCACGCGATCACCACGTGCCCGACCGCCTCCAGGTAGACCGAAGCGTTCGCCAGCGCCAGCTCCGGGTCACCGGTGGCCCACAACCGCCGCGTCACCACGCCGATCCGGTCCACCGCCGCGCCGAGCTGACCGGCCAGCTCGGAGGCGAACCCCTCGGCCTTCCAGGCCCGGGCGACCGTGCCGCGGATCGTCTCCAGCAGCGCTTCCAGGGCCGCCCCGTCGCGCATGGTGACCTTGCGGCCGAGCAGGTCGAGCGCCTGGATGCCGTGGGTGCCCTCGTGGATGGCGTTGAGCCGGTTGTCCCGCCAGTGCTGCTCGACGTCGTAGTCGCGGGTGTAGCCGTACCCGCCGTGCACCTGGATGGCGAGGTCGTTGGCGGCCAGGCACCACTGCGCCGGCCAGCTCTTCGCGATCGGGGTGAGCAGCTCCAGCAGCAGGTGCGCCCGTTCCCGGTCGGCCTCGGCCGGCGCCGTCCTCTCCTCGTCGAGGAGCCGTCCGCAGTAGAGGATCAGGGCGAGTGCGCCCTCGACGTAGCTCTTCTGAGCCAGCAGCATCCGGCGTACGTCGGGGTGGGCCACGATCGGCACCTGCGGCGCGGTGGGGTCCTTGTCGGCGACCGGGCGGCCCTGCGGGCGCTGCCGGGCGTACGCGACGGACTTCAGGTGCGCGGTGTAGCCGAGCGCGGTGGCGCCGGCCCCGATGCCGATGCGCGCCTCGTTCATCATGCGGAACATCAGCGCCAGCCCCTGGTGCGGCTGGCCCACCAGGTAGCCGACCGCCCCGGCCCGCCCGTACGGCCGGTGCACACCCTCGCCGAAGTTGAGCAGCGTGTTGGTGGTGCCCCGGTAGCCGAGCTTGTGGTTGAGCCCGACCAGCACCACGTCGTTGCGCGGCCCGAGGTTGCCGTCGTCGTCGAGCAGCACCTTCGGCACGATGAACAGCGACAGGCCCTTCACCCCGGGCGGCGCGCCGGGGATGCGGGCGAGCACCAGGTGGACGATGTTCTCGGCCAGCTCGTGGTCGCCGCCGGAGATCCACATCTTGGTGCCGACGATCCGGTACGTGTCGTCGTCCTGCGGCTCGGCGCGGGTCGTGAGGTCGGCCAGGGAGCTGCCGGCCTGCGGCTCGGACAGGCACATGGTGCCGAAGAACCGGCCCTGCACCATCGGGCGGACCCAGGTGTCGACCTGCTCGGTGCTGCCGTGGGCGAGCAGCAGGTTGGCGTTGCCCAGGGTGAGGAACGGGTACGCCGACGTGCCCACGTTGGCGGCCTGGAACCAGGCGAACGCGGCGGCGGCCACGGCGTGCGGGAGCTGCATCCCGCCGATCGACTCGTCCAGCGTGGCGGCGAGCAGCCCGGTGTCGGCGAACGCGTCCAGCGCGGCCTTGACCTGCGGGATGGTGCGGACGCGCTGGCCGTCGAAGCTGGGTTCGCTGGTGTCGGCGGCCCGGTTGTGCGGGGCGAACCGTTCGGCGGCGACCTGCGCGGCGAGGTCGAGCACCGCGTCGAAGGTCTCCCGGGAGTGCTCGGCGTAGCGGGGCCGCTCGGTCAGCCGGGTCACGTCCAGCCAGTCGTGCAGCAGGAACGCGAGGTCGCGGCGGGACAGCAGCAGATCGGACGAGGACACGTGGGCTCCTTCCGGTCAGCCGCGGCGCAACCCGGCGACGGCCTCCCGCAGGTCATCCTGACCGATCGGAGCCGGCGGCGCACCCTCCACCGCCTCCCGCAGCGCCTTGGCGAGTTGCACCCGGCGCAGCGCCTCGCGCAGGTCCGCCCCGGTCAGCCCGGCCGTGTCGGCGGCCAGGGAGGCCGGGTCGAGGTCGTCGGCGAACATCCGGAAGCCTGGGCGCTCATACCTGTCGATCAGCTCGCGGACCATCTTGGCGAGGATCTCCGCGCGGCCGGTCTCGTCCGGCGCCGGGATGGCTATCTTCAGGTCGAAGCGGCCGGAGCGGATCAGCGAGGCGTCCACGCGTTGCGGGAAGTTGGTCGTGGCCACCACGATGACGTCGGGGTTCTCCTCGAACAGCGTGTTCATCTCCTGCTTGAAGATGCCGGCGACGGCGTTGACCGCCTGGCTGGCCGCGTCCCCGCCGGCGCCCGCGTAGCTGATGATCGAGTCGAACTCGTCGAAGAGCATGACAGTGGGCCGGCGGTAGCGGCGGGCGTCGCGGAAGATGCGCTTGATGTTGCGTTCGGAGCCGCCGAGGTACTTGTCCAGGATCTCCGGGGTGCGGATCTCCTCGAAGTCCGCGCCGATCTCGTTCGCGAGCGCCCGGGCCAGCATGGTCTTGCCGGTGCCCGGCGGCCCGTACATCAGGATGCCCTGCGGCCGACGCGCGCCCCAGCGGGCCATCGCCTGCGGGTGCCGGAACGACACCGCCACCTCGCGGAACCGGGCCACCACGTCGGCCAGGCCGCCGACCTGGTCGAGGGTCACCGTGGTGCTGCGCGGGCCGGCCACCGCGACCGGGCGCCGCCCGACCCGGTACGTCCGACCGCGCAGCACGGTGGGCTCCACGCTGTCGCCGGCCAGCTCGCGGACGGCCTGGAACAGCAGGCCGAGCACGGCACGCAGGTGCTCCGGTCCCACCTCGGCGCTGGGCACGTCCACCCGGATGCGTACCGTGCCGTCGTCCTGTTCCACCCGGGGCCGCACCCCGGCGGACTCGGCGGCGTGCAGCACCGCCCGGCCGGCCGGGTCGCGCGGCGGGGTGACC
>NZ_CADEAU010000541.1 GCF_902825405.1 Micromonospora maritima
CCCGGAAGCCGGCGCGCAGCGCGACCAGCCGGGACGCGTGGTTGCCGATCTCGGCCTGCCAGGTGAGCCGGCGCAGCTTGAGCGCGTCGAAGGCCCACCGGGCCACCGCCCGGGTGGCCCGGACCGCGACGCCCCGCCCGCGCGCCCACGGCGCGGTCCAGTAGCCCACCTCGCCCGAGTCGAGCGCCCGGTCGACGGAGACCAGGCCGCACGAGGCGAGCAGCTCGCCGGTGGCGGCGTCGCAGACCGCGAACGGCGTCCCGGTGTCCTGCGCCCACGCGGTGGCGCTGATCGTGGTCACGAACGCGACGGCGTGTTCCGGCAGGTACGGGCGAGGTACGGTGGTCCAGCGCTGGATGTCCGGGTCCTGGCAGGCGCGGTGCACCGCGTCGGCGTCCTCGGCCCGCCAGGGGCGCAGCAACAGCCCGTCCTCGATGATCTCCACAGGCTCCATCCGAGCCATCGTGCCGGATCGTTCGCCGACGGCGTAACCCGATTAGCGGCCCCCGACGTGCGGTCGCGGTGTTATGTCGGTTTCGCAGACCCGGACCGCCGCCACCAGTGACCATCGCCGTGCCGGAGCGCCTACGATGGTTCGAGACCGTCTAGGGGAGCGTTGATCCGTGTCGATTCTGGAAAAGGTCCTTCGCGCCGGCGAGGGCCGCATGGTGCGTCGGCTGAAGGCCATCGCGGCCGCCGTCAACTCGATCGAGGACGACTACGTCAACCTCAGCGACGACGAGCTGCGCGGCATGACCGACCAGTTCAAGGAGCGGCTCGAGGATGGCGAGACCCTCGACGACCTGCTGCCGGAGGCGTTCGCGGTGTGCCGGGAGGCCGCCTCGCGGGTGCTCGGCCAGCGGCCCTACGACGTCCAGGTGATGGGCGGCGCGGCGCTGCACTTCGGCAACATCGCCGAGATGAAGACCGGTGAGGGCAAGACGCTCACCTCGGTCATGCCGGTCTACCTGAACGCGCTCGCCGGCAAGGGCGTGCACGTGATCACCGTGAACGACTACCTGGCCGAGCGCGACGCCGCCTGGATGGGCCGGGTGCACGAGTTCCTCGGGCTCACGGTCGGCGTGGTGCTGCCCAACCGGCCCGCCACCGAGCACCGCGCGGCCTACGAGTGCGACATCACCTACGGCACGAACAACGAGTTCGGCTTCGACTACCTGCGCGACAACATGGCGTGGTCGAAGGAGGAGCTGGTCCAGCGCGGCCACTTCTTCGCGGTGGTGGACGAGGTCGACTCGATCCTCATCGACGAGGCCCGCACCCCGCTGATCATCTCCGGCCCGGCCGAGCACTCCGCCCGGTGGTACCAGGAGTTCGCGTCCGTGGTGGCCCGCCTCCAGCCCGGCACCGACGGCGAGGGCGACTACGAGGTCGACCACGCCAAGCGCACCATCGCGATCACCGAGCGCGGCGTGGCCAAGGTCGAGGACCGGCTCGGCATCGACAACCTCTACGAGTCGGTCAACACGCCGCTGGTCGGCTACCTGAACAACGCGATCAAGGCCAAGGAGCTCTACAAGCGCGACAAGGACTACATCGTCAGCGACGGCGAGGTCCTGATCGTCGACGAGTTCACCGGCCGGATCCTGCACGGCCGTCGCTACAACGAGGGCATGCACCAGGCGATCGAGGCCAAGGAGGGGGTGGAGATCAAGCAGGAGAACCAGACCCTCGCGACGATCACCCTCCAGAACTACTTCCGCCTCTACGAGAAGCTCTCCGGCATGACCGGCACCGCCCAGACCGAGGCGGGCGAGTTCAACAAGGTCTACAAGGTCGGCGTCGTGACCATCCCGACGCACCGGCCGATGGTCCGGCTCGACCGGCCCGACGTCATCTACAAGACCGAGAAGGCCAAGTTCAACGCCGTCGTCGAGGACATCGCCGAGCGGCACGAGCAGGGCCAGCCGGTGCTGGTCGGCACCGTCTCGGTGGAGAACTCCGAGATCCTGTCGCACATGCTGCGCCGCCGCGGCATCCCGCACTCGGTGTTGAACGCGAAGTTCCACGCCAAGGAGGCGGAGATCGTCGCCCAGGCCGGGCGCAAGGGCGCGGTCACGGTCGCCACCAACATGGCCGGCCGGGGCACCGACATCCTGCTCGGCGGCAACGCCGAGTTCCTCGCCGCCAACGAACTCCGCCAGCGCGGTCTCGACCCGGTCGAGCAGCCGGAGGAGTACGCCAAGGCGATGGAGGAGATCCTGCCGACCTGGAAGCAGGCCTGCGACGTCGAGGCGGAGGAGGTGGCCGCCGCCGGCGGGCTCTACGTGCTCGGCACCGAGCGGCACGAGTCCCGCCGGATCGACAACCAGCTGCGCGGTCGGGCCGGCCGGCAGGGCGACCCGGGTGAGTCCCGGTTCTACCTGTCGCTCCAGGACGAGCTGATGAAGCGGTTCCGGGCCGGCGCCGTCGAGGCGGTCATGGACCGCTTCAACATCCCGGAGGACGTGCCCATCGAGTCGAAGATGGTCACCCGGCAGATCAAGAGCGCGCAGGCCCAGATCGAGGGCCAGAACGCCGAGATCCGCAAGAACGTCCTCAAGTACGACGAGGTGCTCAACAAGCAGCGCCAGGTGATCTACGCCGAGCGCCTCCGGGTGCTCAACGGCGAGGACCTGTCCGACCAGGTCCGCAACATGATCGACGACGTGATCGGCGCGTACGTGGTCGGCGCGACGAGCGACGGCTACGCCGAGGACTGGGACCTCGACCAGCTCTGGTCCAGCCTGAAGCAGCTCTACCCGGTCGGCGTCACGGTCGACGAGCTGGAGGAGGAGGTCGGCTCCCGGGCCGGTCTCGACCAGGACTTCCTGCTCGCCCGCCTCAAGGAGGACGCGCACTCCGCGTACGACAGGCGCGAGGAGAGCCTCGGCGAGGAGGCGGTCCGCCAGCTCGAGCGGATGGTCCTGCTCCAGGTGATCGACCGTAAGTGGCGCGAGCACCTCTACGAGATGGACTACCTCCAGGAGGGCATCAGCCTGCGGGCGTACGCCCAGCGCGACCCGGTCATCGAGTACCAGCGCGAGGGCTTCGACATGTTCGCCACCATGATGGACGGCATCAAGGAGGAGACGGTCGGCTTCCTCTACAACCTGGACGTGCAGGTCGAGGAGGCGGAGCCGGAGGCCGAGCAGGTCGAGTTGCTGGAGAAGCCGGTGGAGATCCGGGCCAAGGGTCTCAACCGCGCGCCGCAGCAGCAGGGCCTGCAATACTCCGCGCCCGCGGTCGACGGCGAGGCTGGTCGGGGCACCCCGGTGATCGAGCGCGCGGAGCAGCAGGCCCCGGCGCTGGGCATCGGCGAGCCGAGTTCCGAGCGCCCGGCCGCTTCGGCGCCGCGCCGGACGTCGGCCGCCGCCGGTGGGGCGAGCGGTCAGGCGATG
>NZ_CADEAU010000542.1 GCF_902825405.1 Micromonospora maritima
TCATGATGAGTGACTGGAGTTCAGACGTGTGCTCTTCCGATCTCGGCCGTTCCGGCACGGCCTGGTGGTCGGCAAGTTCTACCCGCCGCACGCCGGGCACCACGCGCTCGTCGAGGCGGCCGCGGCCCGCTGCGCCGCGGTCACCGTGGTGGTGGCGCCGTCGCGCCGGGAGTCGATCCCGCTGGAGCTGCGGCTGGCCTGGCTGCGCGAGACCCATGCCGGCACCCCGTGGGTGCGCTTCGTCGGCCGCTACGACGACCATCCCGTCGACTACGCCGATGCGGCGGTCTGGGACCTGCACTGCGCGGTGTTCGCCGACGCGTTCGGCGGCGAGCCGGTGGACGCCGTCTTCTCCTCCGAGGCGTACGGCGAGGAGCTGGCCCGCCGGTTCGACGCGGTCGCGGTCGCCGTGGACCCCGGGCGTCGGGCCGTACCGGTCTCCGGCACCGCCGTGCGCGCGGACCCGGCGGCGCACTGGCGGTGGCTGAGCCCGCCGGTGCGGGCGTGGCTGGTGCGCCGGGTGGCGGTGGTCGGCGCCGAGTCCACCGGCACCACGACCATGGCGCGGGCGCTGGCCGCCCACTACCGGACCGCCTGGGTGCCGGAGTACGGCCGCGAGTTGACCGAGCGCAAGCTCGCCGCGCTGCGCCGGTCCCGCCCGGACGCGACGGTCGTCGACGTGACCTGGGACCGGAACGACTTCGTCGAGGTGGTCCGCGAGCAGCAGGCCGCCGAGGACGCCGCGGCCCGGCGCAGCGGTCCGCTGCTGTTCTGCGACACCGACGCCCGGGCCACCGCGATCTGGGAGGAGCGCTACCTGGGGTCGTCCTCGGCCGAGGTCCGGGCGGCCGCCCGCCGCCCGGCGCTGTACCTGCTCACCGACGACGCCGGGGTGCCGTTCGACGACGACGGCCTGCGCGACGGGGAGCACCTGCGGGCGTGGATGACCGGACGGTTCCGGGCCGAGCTGGCCGGGTGCGGAGTGCCGGTGGTCGAGCTGCGGGGCGGGCACGAGGAGCGGCTGGCCGCCGCGGTGGCCGCGTGCGACGCGCTGCTCGCCGCCGGTTGGCCGTTCGCCGATCCGGTGCTGCCCGCCCGTCCTTGACGGCTCCTGCTGCCGCCTGCTGCCGTCCGCCCGCCTCGTCTCCGTCTCGGCTTCCGCTGGTCCGGCTCGTGTCCTCGCGGTTCCCGCTGGTCCGGTTCCCGCTTGCCCGGCCCGTGCCTGCCCCGGTTCCCGCCGGCCTGGCCCTTACCGGGGTTCCCGGCCGGCTCATGCCTGCTCGCGGCCCGGGGGACTCCCTTCGGTGCCGATCCGACCCCTGGGCCGCGTCCGCGTGGCCGGGTGGTGCCTCCGCGCGCAGGAGGGCCCGCACGGTGCCGGCGACCGAGGAGTTCGCGATGAGCGATATACCTCAGAGTCATAAATATGCCTCTGAGGTATATCGCTCTCGACTGATCGGTTCGGCTCACGCGACACGCCCGACGAACCGCCTCCAGATCCTCACCTAGCCTCCTAGGATGCGGTGCGCGACGTGAGCCCGCGCACGCGACGGGCCCATCCGGACGCCCGGAGATGCGCCACCCGGGTGGGATGGTGAACAATGGCGGCCGAGGAGGGGAGTATTCCCCCGCGACGGAGTCGTCAGCACGGAAGAGCGCCGGCACCCACGGTGGTTCGACCCGGCTCCGTCGGTCGGGACCAGCAGGTCCCGGCGGAAGAGACCTCCGACAGTCACCAGAGTCAGCGTCGACGCACCCCGGCCCCACACCCGGCGTACGGTGTGCCCGACGCTGCGTGTCTGCCGGAGGATGGATTTGAACGTGTCCGCATTGGTGTGGGCGGTAACCCTGACCGCGATGATCGCGGTCCTGCTCGCCGACCTGTTCATCATCGGTCGTCGCCCGCACGAGCCCAGCGTCCGGGAGTCGAGCCTCTGGGTCGGCTTCTACGTGGCGCTGGCGCTGGTCTTCGGCGCGGTGCTCTGGTGGACCTCCGGGGCGAGCGTGGCCGGCCAGTTCTACACCGGCTGGCTCACCGAGTACAGCCTCTCGGTGGACAACCTCTTCGTCTTCGTGATCATCATGGCCCGCTTCGGGGTGCCCCGGCAGTACCAGCAGAAGGTACTGCTCATCGGCATCCTGCTGGCGCTGGTCATGCGCGGCGGCTTCATCGCCGCCGGCGCGGCGTTGATCTCCCAGTTCTCGTGGGTGTTCTACATCTTCGGCGCGTTCCTCATCTACACCGCGGTGAACCTGGCCCGGCAGGGCGAGCCGGACGAGGACGAGTTCAGCGAGAACCTGCTGATCCGGTGGAGCCGCAAGGCGTTGCCGCTGTCCCAGGACTTCGACGGGGCGCGGATCACCACCCGGGAGAACGGGCGGCGGCTGTTCACGCCGATGCTGATCGTGATGATCGCGATCGGCACCACCGACCTGATCTTCGCGCTCGACTCGATCCCGGCGATCTTCGGCATCACCCAGGAGCCGTACCTCGTCTTCACCGCGAACGTCTTCGCGCTGATGGGGCTGCGCCAGCTCTACTTCCTGCTCGGCGGCCTGCTCGACCGGCTCATCTACCTCAGCTACGGGCTGGCCGTGGTGCTCGGCTTCATCGGCGTGAAGCTGGTGCTGGAGGCGCTTGCCGACAACAACCTGCCGTTCATCAACGGTGGCGAGCACGTGGCCTGGGCGCCGCACATCCCGATCTGGCTGTCGCTGACCGTCATCCTCGGCACGCTCGCCGTCGCCACGGTGGCCAGCCTGGTCAAGTCGTCCCGCGACCGACGGCGTGAGCTGGCCGAGGCGCGCGGCTGACCGGCACGTACGTCAGGGGCGTCCCCGCCGGCCGGGGGCGCCCCTGATCCGTCTTCCCGGTCAGACCCGGTGGGCGCCGACGAGGGTGGCGACCCGGGCCTCCGGCAGCTCCTCCTCGACCACCCGACGGGTGCGGTAGCAGGCGTGCAGCATCCGGCGCCGGCCGTCGTGCGGCTCGGCCGAGACGATGCCGACGTGGTGGATGCGCCGCCCGGGGCGGGCGAAGAAGTAGAGGTCACCCGGGCGCTCGTCGTCCAGCGCCAGCGTGGTGGTGGCCTCGGCCTGGTCGTCGGCGTCCCGGGGGAGGGTGACCCCGTACCGCCGCCAGGCCAGGTGCACCAGGCCGGAACAGTCGATGCCGTCGGTGGACAGGCCACCCCAGACGTAGACGAGGTCCCGCAGCCGCTCGGCGACCGCCAGCACCTCCTTGGCCTCGGGCCGTTCGCCGGGCAGCGGCACCAGGTCGCCCTCCGGCGCCCAGAGCGGGTCGACCCCGCCGGGTACGCGGACCGGCCGCCAGCCGTCCACCGGCCGGCCGGCCGCGGCGAGGTGGGTGCCGAGGACCACGCCGGGAAGCGCGGG
>NZ_CADEAU010000543.1 GCF_902825405.1 Micromonospora maritima
TGAGTGACTGGAGTTCAGACGTGTGCTCTTCCGATCTGGCCGGTCCTGGGCCGCCGCGCCGGCGGCCCAGAGGGCCTGCCGCCGGGTCAGCCCGAAACAGGCGAAGGCGTCCGCGGTGGCCAGCGCCTCCAGCTGCGCGGCGGTGAGACCGACGCGGCGGGCCAGGTCCGGCATGTCGCGGTACGGCCCGTGCGCGTCGCGTTCCGCCTCGATCCGCTCGGCCACGTCCTCGCCGAGGGTACGGACGCTGCCCAGCCCGAGCCGCACCGCCGGGCCGCCCAGTCCCCAGGCGTGCGGCGGCTCGCCCGGCACGCTGCCCCACCGGGTCTGCGGGGTCGACTCCAGCACCGCCTTGGCGCCGCTGGCGTTGATGTCCGGCCGGCGTACCTCCACGCCGTGCCGGCGGGCGTCGTCGGCGAGCGTCTGCGGCGAGTAGAAGCCCATCGGCTGGGCGTTGAGCAGTGCGGCCAGGAACGGGCCCGGGTGGTAGCGCTTGAGCCACGAGCTGGCGTACACCAGGTAGGCGAAGCTCATCGCGTGGCTCTCCGGGAAGCCGTAGCTGGCGAACGCGGTGAGCTTGCGGTAGACGTCGTCGGCCAGTTCGCCGCTGATGCCCCGCTCGGCCATCCCGGCGTAGAGCCGGTCGGCGATCTGCGCCATCCGCTCCACCGACCGCTTCGCCCCCATGGCCCGGCGCAGCTGGTCGGCGCCGGCCGCGTCGAACCCGGCCAGGTCGATGGCGAGCTGCATGAGCTGCTCCTGGAACAGCGGCACACCGAGCGTCTTCTCCAGCGCGTTGCGCATCAGCGGGTGCGCGTACGTCACCGGCTCCTGGCCGTTCTTGCGCCTGATGTACGGGTGCACCGAGCCGCCCTGGATCGGGCCGGGCCGGATCAGCGCCACCTCCACCACGAGGTCGTAGAACTCGCGCGGCTTGAGCCGGGGCAGCGTGGCCATCTGGGCCCGGCTCTCCACCTGGAACACCCCGACCGAGTCGGCCCGGCAGAGCATGTCGTAGACCTCGGGGTCGTCCAACGTCATGTCGCCGAGGTCCAGGCTCATCCCGATCATGT
This sequence comes from Micromonospora maritima, assembly GCF_902825405.1. Lineage (GTDB taxonomy): Bacteria > Actinomycetota > Actinomycetes > Mycobacteriales > Micromonosporaceae > Micromonospora > Micromonospora maritima. The sequence goes on from NZ_CADEAU010000543.1 coordinate 1,074, forward strand.
CGTAGCCGTAGTGCAGCGCGGACAGCATGCCGAGGCCGAGCAGGTCGAACTTGACCAGGCCCACGGCGGCGCAGTCGTCCTTGTCCCACTGGAGCACGCTGCGCCCGGGCATCCGGCCCCACTCCACCGGGCACACCTCGATCACCGGCCGGTCGCAGATCACCATGCCGCCGGAGTGGATGCCCAGGTGCCGGGGGAACGTCTGCAGCTCGTTGGCGTACGCGACCACCTGCTCCGGGATGCCCGCCACGTCGACCGCGGCGACCGAACCCCACCTGTCGATCTGCTTGCTCCAGGCGTCCTGCTGGCCGGGTGAGAAGCCGAACGCCTTGGCCACGTCCCGCACCGCCGACCGCGGCCGGTAGGAGATGACGTTGGCGACCTGGGCGGTGTGCTCCCGGCCGTAGCGGGCGTAGACGTGCTGGATCACCTCCTCCCGGCGGTCGGACTCGATGTCCACGTCGATGTCGGGCGGGCCGTCGCGCTCGGGGGCGAGGAAGCGTTCGAACAGCAGCCGGTGCCGGACCGCGTCCACGTTGGTGATGCGCAGCGCGTAGCAGACCGCCGAGTTGGCCGCCGACCCCCGCCCCTGGCAGTAGATGTCCTGCGCGCGGCAGAACGCGACGATGTCGTAGACCACCAGGAAGTAGCCGGGGAAACCGAGGTCTTCGATCATCCGCAGTTCGTGTTCCAGCTGCGCGTACGCCTCCGGGTGCGCCTCGGGCGGGCCGTAGCGCTCGCGGGCGCCGTCCATGGTCAGCCGGCGCAGCCAGCTCATCTCGGTGTGCCCGGCCGGCACCGGGTACGCCGGCAGCTGCGGCGCGACCAGGTGCAGGTCGAAGGCGAGTTCCGCGCCGAACTCGGCGGCCCGCGCCACCGCACCGGGGTACGCGGCGAACCGTGCCGCCATCTCCGCTCCGCTGCGCAGGTGGGCGGTGGCCGCGGCGGGCAGCCAGCCGTCGATCTCGTCGAGGCTGCGCCGGGCCCGGACCGCCGCCACCGTGGTGGCCAGCCGCCGCCGGCCCGGGGTGGCGTAGTGCACGTTGTTGGTGGCCACGGTGGGCAGCCCGGCCGCGGCGGCCAGCTCGGCGAGCGCGTCGTTGCGGTCGGCGTCGACCGGGTGGCCGTGGTCGGTCAGCTCCACCGCCACCGTCTCCGCGCCGAACAACGCGGTGAGCCGGTCCAGTTCGCGGGCCGCCGCGTCGACGCCCTCGGTGAGCAGCGCGGCGGGCACGTGCCCCTTGCGGCAGCCGGTGAGCACCAGCACGTGGTCGCGCAGCTCGGCGGCGAGCTCCTCCAGCTCCCCGTAGACCGGGCGGCCCTTCTCCCCGCCGCGCAGCTGGGCCCGGGAGACGGTGGCGGCCAGGCGCGCGTATCCCTCGTGGCCGTGCGCGAGCACCAGCAGGTGCCGGCCGAGCGGGTCGGGCTCGCCGTTCTGCGGGCCGGGCAGCCCGAGGGACAGCTCCGCCCCGAAGATCGTCGGTAGCCGCAGCGCGCGGGCCGCCTCGGCGAAGCGCACCACACCGTAGAAGCCGTCGTGGTCGGTGACGGCGAGCGCGGTCAACCCGAGCCGGGCCGCCTCCTCGGCCAGTTCCTCCGGGTGGCTGGCCCCGTCGAGGAAGCTGAAGTTGGAGTGCGCGTGCAGCTCCGCGTAGGGCACGACGCCGTCCGGGCGGTCCAGCTCCGGTGGCCGGTATTCCTGGCGCTTGCGGCTCCAGGCCGGTGAGTCGCCGCCGTCGGCGTCGACCGCGAGCGGGTCCACCACGTGCAGGTGCCGCTCCCCCTTGGCCCGCCCGGAGAGCACCTGCTCCAGGTTCGACCAGGGCATCTTCGGGTTGTGGAAGCTCATTCCGCGCTCCCCCGCCCCCGGTTCGCCGAGATCTTGGTACGAAGTGGCCCCCACAGGGGCGCTTTCGTACCAAGATCCTTCCGCCTCCCGCGCGACGCGCACCAGACGCCGGCGAAGCGCTCAGTCATAGATGGCCTCCACCAGCCACTGCCCGCCCTCGACCGCGAGCAGCAGGGCGGTGCCGTCGGCCAGGCAGACCTGGAACCGGGCCCGACGGCGGGCCTCGGCCGGCGCCCACCAGCGCTCGTCCACCGGCCACGGGCCGACCCATCCGGAGATGTCGGACGGCCGGCCGGTGCCCACGGTCAACCGGGCCGGCGGTGCGCTGACCGCCAGCCGGGCGCTCACCACGACCGGCTGGCCGGACGCGTCGTGCACCTCGGCCGGCACCGGCGTGGGCAGCACCACGGCCGGGGACGGTGGCGGGATGCGCCCCGGCCACGGCGGCTCGGGCACCGCCAGATCGGAAGAGCG
>NZ_CADEAU010000544.1 GCF_902825405.1 Micromonospora maritima
AAGATTGTCCGGCGGTGTCCTACTCTCCCACACCCTCCCGAGTGCAGTACCATCGGCGCTGGAGGGCTTAGCTTCCGGGTTCGGAATGTTGCCGGGCGTTTCCCCTCCGCCATGACCGCCGTAACTCTATGAACATGTCAACCAACCCACACGGGTGGTGTTTGTTCAGAGTTGCACAGTGGACGCGTAGCAGCTTGGTAGTCAAGTCCTCGGCCTATTAGTACCGGTCAACTGAACCCGTTACCGGGCTTACATTTCCGGCCTATCAACCCAGTCGTCTAGCTGGGGGCCTTACCCCACAAAGTGGGTGGGATACCTCATCTTGAAGCGAGCTTCCCGCTTAGATGCTTTCAGCGGTTATCCCTTCCGAACGTAGCTAACCAGCCGTGCCCCTGGCGGGACAACTGGCACACCAGAGGTTCGTCCGTCCCGGTCCTCTCGTACTAGGGACAGCCCTTCTCAAGTATCCTACGCGCACGGCGGATAGGGACCGAACTGTCTCACGACGTTCTAAACCCAGCTCGCGTACCGCTTTAATGGGCGAACAGCCCAACCCTTGGGACCTGCTACAGCCCCAGGATGCGACGAGCCGACATCGAGGTGCCAAACCATCCCGTCGATATGGACTCTTGGGGAAGATCAGCCTGTTATCCCCGGGGTACCTTTTATCCGTTGAGCGACACCGCTTCCACATGCCAGTGCCGGATCACTAGTCCCGACTTTCGTCCCTGCTCGACCTGTCAGTCTCACAGTCAAGCTCCCTTGTGCACTTGCACTCAACACCTGATTGCCAACCAGGCTGAGGGAACCTTTGGGCGCCTCCGTTACCCTTTAGGAGGCAACCGCCCCAGTTAAACTACCCACCAGACACTGTCCCTGAACCGGATAACGGTCCGAAGTTAGATACCCAAATCAACCAGAGTGGTATTTCAAGATTGCCTCCACCCATACTGGCGTATGGACTTCACCGGCTCCCACCTATCCTACACAAGCTAATTCAGATACCAATGTCAAGCTATAGTAAAGGTCCCGGGGTCTTTCCGTCCTGCCGCGCGTAACGAGCATCTTTACTCGTAATGCAATTTCGCCGGGCCTGTGGTTGAGACAGTGGGGAAGTCGTTACGCCATTCGTGCAGGTCGGAACTTACCCGACAAGGAATTTCGCTACCTTAGGATGGTTATAGTTACCACCGCCGTTTACTGGCGCTTAAGTTCTCCGCTTCGCCCCGAAGAGCTAACAGGTCCCCTTAACGTTCCAGCACCGGGCAGGCGTCAGTCCATATACATCGAATTACTTCTTCGCATGGACCTGTGTTTTTAGTAAACAGTCGCTTCCCCCTGCTCTCTGCGGCCATACAACGCTCCACCCGCGCGGGGCTTCACGTCTCCGGCCCCCCTTCTCCCTAAGTTACGGGGGCAATTTGCCGAGTTCCTTAACCACAGTTCGCCCGATCGCCTCGGTATTCTCTACCTGACCACCTGTGTCGGTTTGGGGTACGGGCCGCTCAGAACTCGCTAGAGGCTTTTCTCGGCAGCATAGGATCACTGACTTCACCTGAATCGGCTCGGCATCACGTCTCAGCCTATATGCACCGCGGATTTGCCTACGGTACGGCCTACACGCTTACCCCGGCACAACCACCGGCCGGGATCAGCTACCTTCCTGCGTCACCCCATCGCTTGACTACTACCCGCCAGGTTCCCACGCTCCCCGCATCAGACCCGAAAGTCATCCACGGTTTGGGTGGTTAGCACAACGAGGTTCGTCAGGGTCGCTCTTTCGCGGGTACGGGAATATCAACCCGTTGTCCATCGACTACGCCTCTCGGCCTCGCCTTAGGTCCCGACTCACCCAGGGCGGATTAGCCTGGCCCTGGAACCCTTGGTCATCCGGCGGAAGGGTTTCTCACCCTTCTTTCGCTACTCATGCCTGCATTCTCACTCGTGCCGCGTCCACAACTAGGTCACCCCGTTGCTTCACCCCCGGCACGACGCTCCCCTACCCATCCACACACCTGCACGGCACATCAAGGCGCCGCGAAGTAAAAATGTGAATGCCACAGCTTCGGCGGTGTGCTTGAGCCCCGCTACATTGTCGGCGCGGAACCACTTGACCAGTGAGCTATTACGCACTCTTTAAAGGGTGGCTGCTTCTAAGCCAACCTCCTGGTTGTCTATGCGACCCCACATCCTTTTCCACTTAGCACACGCTTAGGGGCCTTAGCTGGTGATCTGGGCTGTTTCCCTCTCGACTACGAAGCTTATCCCCCGCAGTCTCACTGCCGCGCTCTCACTTACCGGCATTCGGAGTTTGGCTGATTTCGGTAAGCTTGTGGGCCCCCTAGACCATCCAGTGCTCTACCTCCGGCAAGAAACACGCGACGCTGCACCTAAATGCATTTCGGGGAGAACCAGCTATCACGGAGTTTGATTGGCCTTTCACCCCTAACCACAGGTCATCCCCCAACTTTTCAACGTTGGTGGGTTCGGCCCTCCACGCGGTCTTACCCGCGCTTCAGCCTGCCCATGGCTAGATCACTCCGCTTCGGGTCTAGAGCATGCGACTATGTTCGCCCTATTCAGACTCGCTTTCGCTACGGCTCCCCCACACGGGTTAACCTCGCCACATGCCACTAACTCGCAGGCTCATTCTTCAAAAGGCACGCCGTCACCCCGCAAGGCTCCGACGGATTGTAGGCGAACGGTTTCAGGTACTATTTCACTCCCCTCCCGGGGTACTTTTCACCATTCCCTCACGGTACTCGTCCGCTATCGGTCACCAGGAAGTATTTAGGCTTACCAGGTGGTCCTGGCAGATTCACGGCAGATTTCAGGGGTCCGCCGCTACTCGGGAACACCCACAGAAGACTGGCAACTTTCACCTACCGGACTATCACCGTCTACGGTCAGCCATTCCAGACTGTTCGACTAGCCACCAGCTTTGTAACTTCTCGAACAAGTGTCAGCTTGTCCAGCAGGGTCCCACAACCCCAACCACGCAACCCCTGACAGGTATCACACGCAGCCGGTTTAGCCTCAATCCGCTTTCGCTCGCCACTACTCACGGAATCACTATTTGTTTTCTCTTCCTACGGGTACTGAGATGTTTCACTTCCCCGCGTTCCCCCCACACACCCTATGTGTTCAGGTGCGGGTGACATCACATGACTGATGCCGGGTTTCCCCATTCGGACACCCTGGGATCACAGCTTGGTTGACAGCTCCCCCAGGCCTATCGCGGCCTCCCACGTCCTTCATCGGCTCCTGGTGCCAAGGCATCCACCGTTCGCCCTTGACAACTTGACCACAAAGATGCTCGCGTCCACTGTGCAATTCTCAACAAACAACCAACCCACAACCC
>NZ_CADEAU010000545.1 GCF_902825405.1 Micromonospora maritima
GAGGCCGCGCAGACCGTGCAGGTCTCCGCCTACCCCGACGCCTACGCCCAGTGGGAGAAGCAGGCCACCGACATCGTGGCCCAGCACTGGACCAAGTAACACCACCGAAGGCCGGCACCCCGGAGAGGGGTGCCGGCCTTCGCGCGTCAGCGGGGCAGGGGCCGTCGGCAGTGGTAGACCAGGGCCGGCGGCAGGTTCGACCAGACCGTCCGGCCGACGGTGACCTCCTCGAAGGACCCGGTCAGCAGTCGCCGGAAGCGGCGCGCGGAACGGGTCGTCAGCGCGTGCCGGTACGCGAACGTGGTGAACGCACCGCCCGGCCGGAGCGCCCGCAGCACCGCGTCGAGGACGGCGATCTGCCGTCCGGCGCCGAAGGCTGCCCAGGGCAGCCCGCTCACCACGACGTCGGCGGCGGGGAGGTGGCGGTCGGCCAGCACCCGGTCGAGGGCGGCGGCGTCGGCGCGTACCACCTCCACGGTCGGGTGGCGGCGGGCCAGCGCGGCGGCGAAGGCCGGGTTCAGCTCGACCGCCAGGTGCTGGCCGCGTCCGGCCAGCCGCTGCTGGATGGTCCGGGTGAAGGCACCGGTGCCGGGGCCGAGTTCGACCACGAGCGGCTGCCCGGTGCGGGGCACGGCGGCGGTGATGTCCCGGGCCAGCACCGAACCGCTGGGCAGCACGGCACCGGTGGCGAACGGGTGCCGCGCGAACTGGCCGAGGAAAGCGGGGGCGTCGCTGATCACGTCGATCGACGCTAGGCGCGCGTCGCCGGTCCGGGACTCGTGCGGTGGGCCGGCACACCGGCCAGTCGGAGGAGGGGCACCGGCCGGTGGAAGGGCCGACCCACCCTGCCCGCTCCGTATCGTGGCCGCATGAGGGGTGGGCGGTGGACCTGGTGGCCCGAGCTGCTGCTCGGGCTCGGCACGGCCGCCCTGGGTCTGGTCAGCACCCGGATCGTCATCCCCGGCATCCCGCGTGAGGCGTGGGCCGGCGTCTTCGCGGTGCTCGCCGGACTCGTCCTGACCGGGGTACGCCGCTGGCCGTGGCCGGTGCTGATCGCCACATCGGCGCTGCTGCTGGTCGCCGACACGGTGACGGTGACGGGTGCGGACACCGCCCAGTTCGCCGCCTCGGTCGCGTTGGGCTACGTCGCGTACCGGTCGGGATGGCCGGGCACCGCCGTCGCGTACGGGCTGTTCCTGACGGTGACGCTTGTCAACGTGATCGACCCGGGCAACACGGAGGTCCTGCGGGGCGGCGTGGGCGTGCTCCGGGTGCTGATGCTGGCCGGGTTCGCTGCCGCGCCGGTGGCGTTCGGCCGCTACCTCAGGGGGGTGCGCCAGGCCGCCAGGGCGGCGGAGGAGCGGGCCCGGGAGGCCGAGGAGCGGCGGGCGGCCGAGGCGCGGATGGCCCGGCTGACCGAACGCACGGCCATCGCCCGGGACCTGCACGACATCGTCGCCCACCACGTCGCGGCGATCGCGTTGCGCGCCGGCTCGGCCCGGTACGCGGTGCAGCACACCGGCCGCCCCGAGGAGGCGGTGCTCGCACTCGGTGAGCTGCGGGACACCGCCGGCCAGGTGCTGGACGAGCTGCGGGAACTGCTGGGTGTGCTCCGCGACCCGGACGCGGTCGCGGAGGCCGAGTCGCACGTCGACCCGGCGCAGGTGATCCGGGACGCGGCGCGCCGGGTACGGGAGGCCGGCCTGGCGGTGCAGGTGCGGATGCCGGAGGTGCTGCACCGGGTGCCGCTGGTGGTCGGGACGACCGCCGCCCGGGTGGTGCAGGAGGCGTTGACCAACAGCCTGAAGCACGCCGGCCCCGGCGCGGTCGTCTCGGTCGACGTCCGGGTGGCCGGCGGCGCCCTGCTGATCGAGGTGCTGGACAGCGGTCCGGTGCGGCCGCGTACCCGGTTGCCGACCTCCGGGCACGGTCTGCGCGGCATGCGCGAGCGGGTCGGTCTGCTCGGTGGGACGCTCGTCGCAGGCGGTACCGACGGCGGCGGCTGGCGGCTCCGGGTCCGACTGCCGATCAGGGAGAACGAATGATCAGAGTGCTGGTGGTCGACGACCAGGCCCTCGTCCGCGCCGGCGTGGGCCTGGTGCTGCGGACGGCGGGCGGTTTCGAGGTGGTCGGCGAGGCGGGGGACGGGCACGAGGCGGTCCGGCTCGCCGAGCGACTGCGGCCGGACGTCATCCTGATGGACCTGCGGATGCCGCGCCTCGACGGCATCGAGGCGACCCGGCGGATCCTGCGACAGCAGCCGGCGGCTCGGGTGCTGGTGCTCACCACGTTCGCCGACGACGCGAACGTCTACGGTGCGCTCGGCGCCGGCGCACAGGGCTACCTGGTGAAGGACGGCGCCCCCGAGGATCTGGTCGACGCGGTGCGGCGGGCGGCGTCGGGAGAGCCGCTGCTCGCCGCGCCGGTCCTGGCCCGGGTGCTGCGCCAGGCGCTCGCGGCGCACGACCGCGACCGCGCCCCGGACCCGGCCGCCACCGGGCTCGGGCTGCTCAGCCCCCGGGAGCGGGAGGTGCTGGCGCTTGTCGGCGCGGGGCTGTCCAACGCCGAGATCGGCGCTCGGCTGCACCTCGGGGTGACCACGGTGAAGACCCACGTCTCGGCCGCGATGGAGAAGCTGGAGCTGCGCAACCGGGTCCAGGCCGCAGTGGTGGCGCATCGGCTCGGCCTGGTCGACGACGGGTTCAACCCGGTGCCGGATCCGGGTGGACCCTAGGGCGACGACCGGCCACCCGGAGGACCCGGACCGGCCGCGGGCAGGACGTCGTCGCCCGGCCCGGCCGCGACGCTGGTAACCATGACCTTCCTGGATTCCCTGGTGGACCGGCTCGACGCGCTGCCGCCGGGCCTCCTGCTGCTGGTCGCGGCGGCGGTGCTCGCCGGCGAGGTGGGACTGTTGGCCGGTGTGGTGCTGCCGGCCGCGACCACCATGCTGACGGTGGGGTTGCTGGCCCGCACCGGTCACGTCGACCTGGGCGTCGCGCTGGCGGTGACCACCGCCGCCGCGTTCGCCGGCGACCAGCTCGGCTACCTGGAGGGACGGCTGCTCGGCCCGAAGCTGCGGCGCGGACCGCTGGGCCGTCGGGTGGGGGAGGGACGGTGGCGGCGCGCCGAGGCGCTTGTCGCCGCCCGGGGCGGAAGTGCCGTGCTGCTCGGCCGCTGGACCGCGTTCGTCCGCACGCTGGTGCCCCGCGTGGCCGGGGCGGCCGGACTGCCGTACCGCCGGTTCGTGCTCGCCGACGCCGTGGCGGTGGTCGTCTGGGTGCCCGGCACGGTGCTCGTCGGTTGGGCGGCCGGCGGCCTGCCGGCCGGTGTGCCGGCCGCCGCCGGGGTGGCGGT
>NZ_CADEAU010000546.1 GCF_902825405.1 Micromonospora maritima
GGCTGCCGGCGGCGTACCAGGGCCAGCGCGCCGACCACGACGGCGGCGGCGCCGCCGGCCAGCCAGTACCGCAGGCCCCAGCTCGCGCCGATCGCCAGCGCCTGGAAACCGATCGCTGCGGCCAGCGCCGCCGCGAGCCCTGTCGTGGCCGCCACCCGGATCAGCCGTTGCACACCCATGCCCAGCACGGTAGGAGATCGCCGGCCGCGACGAACCGGCCGAAAGTAGGGTCGCCGGCGGGACGGGACCCTGCTCCGGACCGATGCCGTCCGGCCGCGCCGTGCCCAGGATGAGCCGCATGAACCCACCACCACCGGTCCTGCACGCCGAGCGGCTGACCAAACGCTACGGCCGGCGCACCGCGCTTGCCGACTGCGACCTGAGCGTCCCGCGTGGACACGTGGTCGGCCTGGTCGGCCCGAACGGCGCCGGCAAGTCCACCCTGCTGCAACTGGTCTGCGGCCTGATCGCGCCGACCTCGGGCACACTGTCGGTGCTCGGCTCGCCGCCGGCGGCGGACGCGGCGCACCTGGCCCGGGTCGGCTTCGTCGCCCAGGACACCCCCGTGTACGCCTCCCTGACGGTCGCCGAGCACCTGCGGATGGGCTCCTGGCTGAACCCGTCCTGGGACGCCGCGCTGGCCCGCCGCCGGATCACCGAGGCCGGCCTGGACCCGCGGCAGAGGGCGGGCCGGCTCTCCGGCGGGCAACGCGCGCAGCTCGCGTTGACGCTCGCCGCCGCGAAGCGCCCGGACCTCGTCGTCCTCGACGAGCCGGCCGCCGCGCTGGACCCGCTGGCGCGCCGCGACTTCCTGCGGGGCCTGGCCGGCTTCGTGCGGGAACTCGGCGCCACCGCCGTGCTCTCCTCGCATCTGCTGGGCGACGTGGCGCAGGTCTGCGACCACCTGGTCGTGCTCTGCGCCGGGCGGGTGCAGGTGGCCGGCCCGGTCGCCGACCTGCTCGCGGCGCACCACCGGATCGACGACCCCGCCACCGCGCCCGCCGGGGCCGAGGTGGTCTGGGCCGAACCCGGCCGCGTCGTGGTCCGGGGCCCGGCGGTACGCGGCGGCGCGCCGGTGCCGCTGGAGGAGCTGGCTCTGGCGTACCTGTCCCGGGCCGCCCACCGGCCGAGCGCGGCGGTGACCCGATGATCCGCTTCACGCTGCGCCAGTTCCGCCTCCCCGCCCTCGCCGGCGTGGTCCTGCTGGCCCTGGCCGGCGCCGGGCTGCTGCGCCTCGGCGCGGACGTCCGAGCCGTCCCCGACCCGGCCCGGCTGCCCGACCGGTACGCCCAGACGATGCTCTTCCTCGCCGGCGGGTTCGCGCTGGTGCCGGCGCTGCTCGGCGCGTTCTGGGGCGCGCCGCTGGTCGCCCGGGAGCTGGAGACCGGCACCCACCGGCTGGTGTGGAACCAGAGCGTGCCCCGGGGCCGCTGGCTCACCGTCAAGCTGGCCGTCACCGGGCTGGCCGCCGCACTCGTCGCCGGGCTGCTGAGCGCGGCGCTCACCTGGGCGGCCGCCCCGGTGGACCGGGCGGCCGGCGACCGGTTCAGCACGGTGCTGTTCGGCGCGCGCGGCGTCGCGCCGATCGGCTACGCGGTGTTCGCGCTCGTCCTCGGCGCGGTCACCGGGCTGCTGCTGCGCCGTACCCTCCCGGCGATGGCGCTGGTGTTCCTGGTGGTGGTCGCGGCGCAGCTCGCGGTGCCGAACCTGCTGCGCCCGCACTACCTGCCGCCGGAGCGGGTCACCGTGCCGATGACCGCCGAGGCGGTCAACCGGGCCCGGAACCTGGGCAGCATCACCGGCGGCCCGGTCGTCGGCGGGCTCGACGTGCCGGGCGCCTGGGTCACCGACATCAGCCCGCTGCGCACCGCCGACGGGCGGCAGCTCTCCGACGCCGCGTTCGGCGCCTGCTTCCGCGACCCGCCGCGCACCGGCGCCACCGGCACGTTCGGCGACACCGCGGTGTGCCTCGGCGCGCTCGACCTGCACGTGGACCTGGCCTACCAGCCCAACCGCCGGTTCTGGCCGTTCCAGTGGATCGAGCTGGCGCTGCACCTCGGCGCGGCCGGCCTGCTGGCGGTGCTCGGCCGGTGGCGCCTGCGGCGACGGGCCGGCTGAGCGGACCGGGCGGACGGTGCGGGCGCCGGGTGGCGCCCGCACCCGCCGTGGCTACCGCTTGAGCAGCGCGCGCAGCGCCGCGACGACCTCGTCCGGGGCCGACTCGGCCAGGAAGTGGCCGGCCGTGGTGGTGCGGTGTTCCAGGTCCGGCGCCCAGGCCCGCCACACCGCTTCGGCGTCGTAGCCGAGCGCCGCGCCCCAGTCCTGCTGGAGCACGGTGACGGGCATGGCCAGCCGCCGGCCGGCGTCCCGGTCGGCCCGGTCGTGCGTCACGTCGATCCCGGCCGAGGCCCGGTAGTCGGCCACGATCGAGTCGACCGCCTCGCGGGAGGCCCGCAGGTACTCGGCGCGCACGTCGGCCGGCATCGCCGCCGGGTCGCCGCCCCAGGCGTCGAGGAAGAAACCGAAGAACGCGTCCGCGCTGGCCGCGATCATGCGCTCGGGCAGGCCCGGCGGCTGGGCCATCAGGTAGAGGTGGAACGCGACCGACGCGGACGCGCCGTGCAGCACGTCCCACATGTCGAGGGTGGGCAGCACATCCAGCGACGCCAGGTGGGTGACCACGTCCGGGTGGTCCAGGCCGGCGCGCACCGCGACCAGGGCGCCCCGGTCGTGCCCGGCCAGCGCGAACCGGTCGTGGCCGAGCGCGCGGGCCAGGGCCACCACGTCGGCGGCCATGGTCCGCTTGGCGTACGTGTCCTCGCCTCGCGCGGCCGGCTTGTCGCTCGCGCCGTAGCCGCGCAGGTCCGGGCAGATCACGGTGTGGTCGGCGGCCAGGTCGGCGGCGACGTGCCGCCACATCAGGTGGGTCTGCGGGAAGCCGTGCAGCAGCACGACCGGGCTGCCGGCGCCCCCCACTGCGACATTCAGCGCCACACCCTCGGCGACCGGAACGCGCTGGTAGTCGAATCCCGCGATGGCGGTGCTCATCTCGATCCCTCTTTCGTCTCGTCGTACCGGTCCAGCGTGGCGGCGCCGGATGAGCAACCGATGAGCGCGATACGGTGGCCCGGGTCGAGGAGGGGTCGGTGCCTGTCGGTTTCGGTGTGCTGGGTCCGGTTACGGCCTGGGACGACGCGGGTGCGCCGGTCGACCTCAAGGGGCCCCGGCACCGGGCCGTGCTGGCGCGGCTGGTCGCCGCCCGGGGCCGGACCGTGCCGGTCGGGCAGATCGTCGACGACCTGTGGGACGACCCGCCGGCCGGCGCGGTGGGCGCGGTCC
>NZ_CADEAU010000547.1 GCF_902825405.1 Micromonospora maritima
CACCGCTCTGAACACTCTTTCCCTACACGACGCTCTTCCGATCTGTGGCCCGCCACAGTCCGCGCGGTGGCGCCTGCGCGGTCGGCACCAGGGCGATCACCATCTCGCCCAGGGCCCGTCGGTCCGCCGCCGGCCACCGGTCGGCCAGCGAGCGGACGATCTCGGCGGTCGTGCGGGGCGTGTCGTCGGGCAGCGCCGCCCGGCCGGCCGCGGCGAGTTCGTCGAGGTCCACCCCGTCGAACGCGCCGCGGTAGACCCCGAGCACCCGCTGGCGCAGCATGGCGTCGTGGCGGGACCGCCAGGCCAGCACGTCCGCCGCGGTGAGCAGGTGCACGGTGCGGCGCATCAGGTGCGTGCGCACCAGTCGGCGCCGCACCAGCAGCTCGGACGGCTCCGCCGGGTCGAGGTGGCGCAGCCGCGACCAGAGTCCGACGTACGGCTCCTGCGGTTCCTGGGCCTGCAGGCCGCACAGGTGCGCCACCGCGTCGGTGACCGGCAGGTCGGCGCGGTCGAGCAGCAGCTGCCGGGCCAACGTCGCCCGGTTCAGGGCCCGGTCGTCCAGCACGGTCATCCGGATGCTCCGTCCTCTGCGTCGAGGCGGGCCGGCTCAGGTGGTGGTCTGCCCGTCGAGGGTCTCGCGGAGGATGTCCGCGTGCCCGGCGTGCTGCGTCGTCTCGGCGATCACGTGGATCAGCACCGCCCGGGCGCTCATCACGGTGCCGGGCTCGTTCCACGGCGCGTCGGGCACCGGCCGGGTCGCCGACAGGTCGTCGAGGGCGGCCACGACCTGCTCGGTGCGGGCCGCGACCCGCGCGTAGCGGTCGAGGACGGCGGGCAGCGTGTCCTCGGGCAGCATCTGGAAGTCGCGCTCCCGCTCGATCGCCCATCGCGGCAGCTCCCGGGCGGTGCCGGCCAGGAACTCCTCCCACGTGACGCCGTCGGGCAGCGCGAAGCTCATCACGTCGGGGCCCTCGACCACGAACCGCAGCCACGACTCCTCGGTGGACGCCACGTGCTTGACGATGCCGCCCAGGCAGAGCGCGCTGGCCGTCGGCCGCTCGCCGGCCTGCGCGTCGGTGAGGCCGCGCACGGTGTTGGTCAGCATGGTCCGGGCGGTGGCGAGCGCCCTGAGCAGGTCGGCCCGCTCGGCGTCGAGGGTGGTGGTGGTCGTGGTCGCGGTGGTCACCGTGGTGGGTCCTTCCGGTCGGGATCGGGTGCGGGTCCACCCTCGCGGGCATAGCGGTCAGGTTGTGTCCGCTACTGCGGGCAGAATGCGGGACATGCCGACGACGTCCGCCCGACTGCTCGCCCTGCTGTCCCTGCTCCAGGCCCGCCGGGACTGGCCGGGCACGGTGCTGGCCGACCGGCTCGGGGTCAGCGCCCGCACCGTGCGCCGCGACGTCGACCGGCTCCGCGAGCTGGGTTACCCGATCGCGAGCACCCGGGGCCCGGACGGCGGCTACCGGCTGGGCGCCGGCTCGGCGTTGCCGCCGCTGCTCTTCGACGACGAGCAGGCCGTGGCGCTCACGGTGGCGTTGCAGACCGCGGCCACCACGGTCACCGGCATCGAGGAGGCCGCCGCGCGGGCGCTGGCCACGGTGCGGCAGGTGATGCCGTCGCGGCTGCGCCACCGCGTGGACGCCCTGCGGGTCGTCGCCGTGCAGCGTGCCGGCGCCGCGGCGGAGCCCCGGGTCGAGCCGGGCCTGCTGATGACGCTCAGCGCCGCCGTCCACGCCCGCGAGGTGCTGCGCTTCGACTACCGCGGCGCCGCCGCGGAGCCGGCCGGGGACCCGCCGCCGCGCCGGGCGCAGCCGCACCACCTGGTCACCTGGGGCGGGCGCTGGTATCTCGTCGCCTGGGACCTGGACCGCGACGACTGGCGCACGTTCCGGGTGGACCGGATCAGCCCGCGGACGCCCACCGGGCCCCGGTTCACGCCCCGGGAGCTGCCCGGCGGCGACGTGGCGGCGTTCGTCGCCGGCCGGTTCCGAGGCGCCACCGGCCCCGGCGACTGGCCGTGCCGGGGCGAGGTGATCCTCGACCTGCCCGCGAAGGTGGTGTCCGCGTGGACCCGCGACGGGCTCGTCGAGGAACTCGGGCCGGACCGCTGCCGGCTCGTCCTCGGCGGCTGGTCGTGGCCCGGCCTCGCCGCCCTGTTCGGCCGCTACGACGCCGACATCGAGGTGGTCGGGCCACCCGAACTGCGGGACGCCTTCGCGTACCTGGCCCGGCGCTACGCCGACGTGGCGCGCCCCGGCCCGGCCGCGTCCGCGGCCCCCGACGTCCGTCCATGATCGACCGGCACGAGGTCGCGCCGTCGATCGTGGACAGGGCATGATGGATCCGGGTCCGACGGGGGCGCGGGCCACGGACGACCGCGGGGGCCGACGTGACCGTACGCGAGGCGCGCCAGATGCCGATCGAGTCGGCGCTGGTCCGCGTCTGGCGAGGGGACGCGCCGGTGGGTGCGGGCTTTCTCGCCGGGCCGACGCACCTGCTCACCGCGGCGCACGTGGTGGCCGACGCGCTGGGCCGCCCGTCCGGTGTCCCGTCGCTCACCGGGGAGGTCGAGGTCGACTTCCCACTGCTCGCGCCCGGCCGCCGGCACCGCGCCGAGGTGATCGCCTGGCAGCCCGTCGGGGCCGACGACAGCGGCGACGTCGCCGGTCTCCGCCTGCTCGATCCCCCGCCCGAGCAGGCCCGGCCGCTCTCCTTCGCCCGGCACCGCGCGCTGTCCGACGCGCAGCTCGTGATGGTCGGTTTCCCGCCCAAGCTGGAACTCGGCAGCTGGGTGTACGGCCGCACCGGAGGCAGCGTCGCCACCGGCTGGGTGGAGATCCTCAGCGACGACCGGCGTCCCTCCACCCTGGACCGCGGCTTCTCCGGCTCGCCGGTGTGGGACACCGAGGTCGACGCCGTGGTGGGCATGGTGGTCCGGAAGGTCACCGGAGCGCCGCCGCGGATCGGCTACCTGGTGCCCACCGACCGGATCCTGCCGGTCTGGCCCGAGCTGGCCCGGTCGGCCGAGAGCGACAACCCGTTCCGCGGTCTGCGGGCCTTCGGCGAACAGGACGCCGACCTGTTCTTCGGCCGCACCGAGCAGGCACGCCGGCTGGCCGAGCAGGCGACGAGCGTCCGCGTGCTCTGCCTGGTCGGTCCGTCCGGCGTGGGCAAGTCGTCGCTGCTGCACGCCGGGGTCCTGCCCCGGCTGCGTGACCGGCCGCGCCTCGGCGTCGCCGTGCTGCGCCCCGGCGACGCCGATACGCCGTTGCTCGCGCTCGCGCTGGCGCTCGACCGGCTCACCGACGCCGATCCGAGTCCCGCCAGCCGGCTCG
>NZ_CADEAU010000548.1 GCF_902825405.1 Micromonospora maritima
CCGACCCGTCGGCCGCCGCCGACACGCTGCGCCGGGCCGTGGCGGAGGCGCTGCGCGACCTCGACGACCTCACGCCGGCGCAGCTGCGCGCCGACCGTCGGGGCCGGTTCCGCCAGTACGGCTCCGCGCTGACCGTCGAGTCGGAGCTGCGGTCGATGACCGGCCCGCGCCGCTGACCGTCCGGATCGTCGCCGACCGACCCGACCCGGGTCCGTCGGCACCGTCGCCGCCCGACCGGGCGTCGTGGAGCGCACGAGGGAGAGCCGTGTTCCGTACCGTCCTGATCGCCAACCGGGGCGAGATCGCCCTCCGGGTCGCCCGTGCCTGCCGGGAGCTGGGCATCCGCACGGTCGCCGTGCACTCCACCGCGGACCGGCACTCGGCCGTGGTCCGGTTCGCCGACGAGGCGGTGCACATCGGACCGCCGCCGCCCCGGCAGAGCTACCTGTGCGCGGCGGCCGTGCTGGAGGCGGCCCGGCGCTGCGGGGCGGACGCCGTCCACCCCGGGTACGGCTTCCTCTCCGAGGACCCCGACTTCGCCGAGGCCTGCGCGGCCGAGGGGATCGTGCTCGTCGGTCCGCCGCCGGAGGTGATGGCGAAGCTCGGTGACAAGGGCTCGGCCCGGGCGATCATGAAGGCGGCGGGCCTGCCGCTGCTCCCGGGCAGCCTCGACCCGCTCGGCCCGGAGGAGGCGCACGCGTTGGCCGACCGGATCGGCTACCCGGTGATCGTCAAGGCGGTGGCCGGCGGCGGCGGGCGGGGCATGCAGGTGGTGACCCGCTCGGCCGACTTCCCCGAGGTGCACCGGCGGACCAGCGCCACCGCGCAGATGCTCTTCGGCGACGGCCGGGTCTACGTCGAGCGCTACCTGCGCTCCGCCCGGCACGTCGAGATCCAGATCCTCTGTGACGCGTACGGCAACGCGATCCACCTCGGCGAGCGGGACTGCAGCGTGCAACGCCGGCACCAGAAGCTGGTCGAGGAGACGCCGTCGCCGGGCCTGCCGGCGGGGCTGGCCGAGCGGATGGGCGCGGCGGCGGTGGCCGGTGCGCGGGCGGTCGGCTACGTGGGGGCGGGCACCTTCGAGTTCCTCGTCGACCCCGACGGCGGGTTCCACTTCATGGAGGTCAACTGCCGCATCCAGGTGGAACACCCGGTGACCGAGATGGTCACCGGGGTGGATCTGGTGCAGCAGCAGTTGCGGGTGGCGGCGGGGGAGCGGCTCGGGTTGACCCAGGACGACATCCGTCCCCGCGGGGTGGCCGTCGAGTGCCGGCTCAACGCCGAGGACCCGGAGCGGGACTTCGCCCCCACCCCCGGGGTGGTCGAGGAGTTCGTCGCCCCGTCCGGGCCGTTCGTGCGGGTCGACACGCACGCCCACCCCGGCTACCGGGTCCCGCCGAACTACGACTCGCTGCTGGCGAAGCTGGTCGTGTGGGCGCCGGACCGGGACGCGGCCATCGCCCGGATGCTGCGGGCCCTGGACGAGACCCGGGTGACCGGGCCCCGGATCGCCACCACGCGGGACTTCCTGCGCCGGGTGGTCGACCATCCGCTGTTCCGGGCCGCCGAGCACGACACCGCGCTGGTGGACCGGCTCCTCGGCGCCGAGGCGGTGGCGGCGGACCGGTGACCGACGGCCCCGGGGCGACGGCGTGTCGCCCCGGGGCCGGGCCCGGTTCAGGCCAGTCGGTCGTGGTCCACCGTGCGGGAGCGGACGAGCAGGTTGCCCTCGCCGTCGCGGACCAGCACGTCGCGCACCACGCAGCTCGGTGCGATCGTCACGTTCCGCTCGGGCCGGGTGGTGACCACCAGCGCGTAGTAGGTCGCCTGGACCGAACCGTCCTCCCGCGGCTCCAGCCAGAGCTGGTTGAACCAGTGCCGCCGGATCACCGGGTCCTCGGCGAAGCGCTCGTGGAACCGGTTCAGCTCGGTCACGATGCCGTCCCGGCCCCGGGCCGGCGGCTGCTGCGGGGTGTGGGTGAACTCGCCGTCCTCGGTGAACGTCGCCGCGTACGCGGGGAAGTCGCCGCCGTCGAGCAGCTGCATCTGGCGGGCGTGGAAGTGCTGGACCTCGACGTACAGGTCGGTGAGGCTCTGCGTACCGATCATCGTGCTCCTCGTCTGCGTTTGGGAGGGGGCGGCGGCGGATCGCCGCCGTGGCCCGGCCGACCACGGCCCCACGGTGCCCGGCCCGGCTCGAACCGTCCTCGAGAACGCGGCCAGCGGCCGGGCGTTCCAGGCCGGTTCGACGCCGGCTCGAGCCCGCCGCGCGAAGGTCGGACGGTCATCCGCCGAACCGAGTGGCCCGTGGAGGGACCGTGGAGAGAACCCAGCCGGTCGCAGTCGTGACCGGGGCGACCAGTGGCATCGGGCTGTCCGTCACCCGGCGGTTGGCCCGGGACGGGCACCGTGTCTTCATCTGCTCACGGCACGACGAGGAGTTGGCCGCGACGGTCAAGAGCCTCGTCGAGGAGGGATTCGACGCCGACGGCGAGGTGTGCGACGTGTCGGTGCCCGCCGACGTACGCCGGTTCGTGGCCGCCGCGGTGGCCCGGTACGGCCCGCTGGACGTCCTGGTGAACAACGCCGGGCGCAGCGGGGGCGGCGCGACGGCCGAGATCGACGACGAGTTGTGGCTGGACGTGATCAACACCAACCTCAACAGCGTCTTCCTGATGACCAAGGCGGCGCTCACCACCGGCGGCATGCTGGCGCGCGGACGGGGGCGCGTGATCAACATCGCGTCGACCGGCGGCAAGCAGGGTGTGGTGCACGCCGCGCCGTACTCGGCCTCCAAGCACGGCGTGGTCGGCTTCACCAAGGCGCTCGGGCTGGAGCTGGCGCGCACCGGCGTCACGGTGAACGCGGTCTGCCCCGGGTTCGTGGAGACGCCGATGGCGCAACGCGTACGCGAGCACTACGCCGACATCTGGGGGGTCTCCGAGGAGGAGACGTTCGACCGGATCACCACGCGGGTGCCCATCGGTCGCTACGTGCGGCCCGAGGAGGTGGCCGCGATGGTCGCGTACCTGGTGCACGACGACGCGGCGGCGGTGACCGCGCAGGCGCTGAACGTCTGCGGCGGGCTGGGCAACTACTGAGCGACGGACCGGAAGAGGTTGGCATGAGCCCAGACAACGACGACGGCACCGACCGGGAGCCGGACCTGACCGCCGCCCTGGACGCCGTCCGGCGCAGCACCCTACGACTGCTCGCCGACCTGCCCCGGCCGCCGACGGCGCTGCGGATCCGGGCCGGCGCGCTGACCCTGGAGGCGGAGTGGGCGACGGTCGGCGCGCCGGTGGCGGTGGCACCG
>NZ_CADEAU010000549.1 GCF_902825405.1 Micromonospora maritima
GACGCGGTGCCGGTGACGCGGACCAGGCCGTGCAGCAGCCGGGGCAGCGCCGGTCCGAGCCGGCCGAGCACCGCGTGGTCCAGGCTGACCGGCGCGATCGCCGGCTCGTCGTGCCGCAGGCCCTCGCTGAACAACGCCATGCCCTCGTCCGGGCCGAGCGGGCGGAAGCCGGCGCGGGTCATCCGCCGCTCGTCGACGTGGCCCTGCGGTCCGCCGGGCTCGTCCGGGTTGGCCCACGGCCCCCACGCCATCGACGTGGCCGGCAGCCCGCGGGCCCGGCGGTGGTGGGCGAGCGCGTCGAGGAAGGCGTTCGCGGCGGCGTGGTTGGCCTGGCCGGGGCCGCCGAACAGGCCGGCGGAGGAGGAGAAGAGCACGAACGCGGCGAGGTCGAGTTTCTCGGTCAGTTCGTGCAGGTGCCAGGCGGCGTCGACCTTGGGCGCCAGGACGGTGTCGAACCGGGCCGGGGTCAGCGCCGGCAGCACGCCGTCGTCGAGGACGCCGGCGGCGTGCACCACGCCGACCAGTGGACGGTCGGCTGGGATCTCGTCGAGCAGCACGGCCAGCGCGTCCCGGTCGGTGACGTCGGCGGCGACGACCTGCGCGGTGGCGCCGAGCGCGGTCAGGTCGGCGACGAGGTCGGCCGCGCCGGGGGCGTCCGGGCCGCTGCGGCTGACCAGCAGCAGGTGCGGCACGCCGTGCCGGGTGACGAGGTGCCGGGCGACGAGGCCACCGAGCGCGCCGGTCGCGCCGGTGACCAGGACCGTCCCGTCGGGGACGAGGTCGACGGCACCGGTCGGATCGGGTTCGGCCGGGGCGAGGCGCGGCACGAGCAGCCGGCCGGCGCGGAGCGCGACCTGCGGCTCGTCGGTGGCGAGCGCGCGGCCCAGCAGCTCGGGGTCGTCGCCGTCGAGGTCGGCGAGGACGAGCCGGCCGGGGTGTTCGAGCTGCGCGGCGCGGACCAGTCCCCACACGGCGGCGCCCGCCAGGTCGGTGACCTCGCCGTCGGCGGGTACCGCGCCCCGGGTGCACACCACGAGCCGGCACCCGGCGGACCGGTCGTCGGCGAGCCACTCCTGGAGCAGGGCGAGGGTGCCGGTCAGTCGGGTGCGGGTGGCGGCGAGCGGGTCGCCGTCCGGGGCGTCACCGGCGGGTACGAGCACCAGCCGGGCGTCGTCGTCCAGCGCGGCCAGGCCGGCCGCCGGGTCCAGCAGCACGATCCCGGTGGCCGGTCGGGCCGGCGGCGGCAGCGGGTTCCAGCGCAGGTCGTAGAGGTGCAGGTCGGCGGCGCCGGCGTCGAGCTGGTCGGCGGCCAGCGGTCGGGACACCAGCGAGTCGATACGGGCCACCGGGGCTCCGGTGGCGTCGGCGAGGGTGAGCGTGGTGGCGGGACCGCTGCGGGTGAGGCGTACCCGCAGGTGGGTGGCGCCGTCGGCGGTGAGGCTGACGCCGCTCCACGCCCACGGCAGGCGGGCTCCGTCGTCGTCCGTGGCGTCGTCGTCGGTGAGGCCGACGACGTGCAGCGCGGCGTCGAGGAGCGCGGGGTGCAGCGCGTATCCGGCCGGGTCGGCATCGTCGGGCAGTTCCACCTCCGCGGCTGCCCCGTCGGGGGTACGCCAGGCGGCGCGCAGCCCTCGGAAGGTGGGCCCGTGTTCGACGCCGAGGTCGCGCAGCCGGGCGTAGACCGGCTCGACCGCCACGGGGGTGGCGGCGGGCGGCGGCCACCCGGTCAGCGGTTCGGCGGTCCGGCCGGGGCCGGGGGCGAGGATCCCGTCGGCGTGGACGGTCCACTCGGCGTGCGGGTCGTCGGCGGGCCGGGAGTGCACGGTGAGGCGACGCCGGCCCTGCTCGTCGGCGGCGGCCAGGTGCAGTTGGAGGGCCCGCGTCCCGTCGTCGGGCAGCACGAGCGGCGCGGCGAGGGTCAGTTCCTCGACGGTGTCGCAGGCGGCCTGCGCGCCGGCGTGCAGGGCGAGTTCCACGAGCGCGGTGCCGGGGACGACGACCCGGCCGCGCACCACGTGGTCGGCGAGCCAGGGGTGGGTCCGCACGGACAGCCGGCCGCCGTGGACGCGGACGTCGCCGGTGGCGGTGACGAGCGCGGTGTCGAGCAGCGGGTGTCCGGTGGCGCGGGCGCCCAGGCCGGCGGCGTCGTGCCCGGCGGTGCGGGCGTCGATCCAGTAGCGCCGGTGCTGGAACGCGTAGGTGGGCAGGTCGACGGTGGCCGGCCGGTGCCCGTCGACGGTGTACCAGGCCGCCCAGTCGACCGGGGTGCCGGTGACGTGCAACCGCGCCAGCGCGGTGGTCAGTGCCAGTGGTTCGCTCTGGTCGCGGCGCAACGCCGGAATGTGGTGCAGCGTCCGGTCGGCCGGGACGTCGGCGGCCATCGCGGTCAACGTGGCGTCCGGACCCACCTCCAGGAACGTGCCGACGCCGAGGTCGTGCAGCGTGGCCACCCCGTCGGCGAAGCGGACCGCCTCGCGGACGTGCCGCACCCAGTACTCCGGGCCCGCGATCTCCACCGGATCCGCCAGCTGACCGGTCACGTTCGACACCACCGGCAGCATCGGCGGCCGCCAGTCCAAGCCGGCGATCGCGGCCCGGAAGTCGTCCAACATCGGTTCCATCAGATGCGAGTGGAACGCGTGACTCACCGCCAAGCGCTTCACCCGCCAACCCCGCGCGGCGCACTCCCCCGCGACCCGGTCCAAGTCCGCCACCGCACCGGAGAGCACCACCGACGCCGGGCCGTTCACCGCCGCCACGTCCACACCGTCCGCAAGCTGGCGAACCTGCGCCTCCGACGCCCCGACCGCCAGCATCCCGCCACCGGCCGGCAGCGCCTGCATCAACGACCCCCGCGCCGCCACCAGCGCGACCGCGTCGTCCAGCGACAGCACACCCGCCACATGCGCAGCGGTCACCTCACCGATCGAATGCCCCGCGAGGTAGTCGACCCGCACACCCCACGACGACAACAACTCCCACAACGCCACCTCGACCGCGAACAACCCCGCCTGCGCGTAGACGGTCCGGTCCAACAGGTCCCCGCCGTCGAACACCACCTCCCGCAACGACCTGTCGAGGTGGCCGTCGAACAACGCGCACACCCGGTCGAACGCGTCCGCGAACACCGGGAACGCGGAGTACAGCTCCCGACCCATGCCGGCGCGCTGCGACCCCTGACCGGTGAACACCACCGCCCGCCGACCCGACACCACCTCACCGGTTACCAGGCCCGGCGCCGAACCGCCCTCGGCCAGGGCGGACAGGCCCGCCAGCAACACGTCCCGGTCCGCGCCCACCACCACCGCGC
>NZ_CADEAU010000550.1 GCF_902825405.1 Micromonospora maritima
CGAGCCTGCGCGCGGCGGCGGCCGACGCGGCGGCGGAGGCGGCCCGGCTGGGTCCGCTGGTGGACCGGATCCGGGCCCGGGTGGCGGCCGAGGTGCCGGACGTGGAGGTGGTCGGCGACCCGGTGGACCGCCTCCCCCACCTGGTGACGTTCTCCTGCCTGTACGTGGACGGGGAGGCGCTGCTGCACGCGCTGGACCGGCGCGGCTTCGCGGTCTCGTCCGGCTCGTCCTGCACGTCCTCGACGTTGCGGCCGTCACACGTGCTGGAGGCGATGGGGGTGCTGTCGCACGGCAACGTGCGGGTGTCGCTGCACCGGGAGACCACCGAGGCGGACGTGGAGCGGTTCCTGGCCGAGCTGCCCGGGATCGTCGCCGACCTGCGGGCCGAGGCGGGGGTGACGGACCTGTGAGCGCGAGGAGCGAGCCGGTCCTGCGAGCCCCGCAGTCGCGAACGGAGACGGACCTGTGAGCGCGAGGAGCGAGCCGGACGAGGTGCTCGACTGCCGGGGGCAGCGCTGCCCGCTGCCGGTGATCAACCTGGCCCGGCGGGTGCCGGACCTGCCCGCCGGCGCGGTCGTGCGGGTGCTCGCCGACGACCCGGCCGCCGCGGTGGACATCCCGGCCTGGTGCCGGATGCGCGGCCACGAGTTCCTCGCCGCGCACCCCGACGACGGGCCCGGCTACGACGTGCGGGTGTCGCCCAGGTAGGCGAGGATCCCGGGCAGCGGGTCTGTCGCCACTGCGGTGTCGACCACCAGGCGCGGGCCGATCAGCGGCTCGTACTCGGCCCGCCGGCGCAGCGTCTGTTCCCAGGTCACGTGCTCCTCGGGCGGCCGGGCCTCGACCCGGCGGCGGTGCTCCGCCTCGTCGCCGCAGTGCACCTCGACCACCCGCAGCGGCACGCCGGCCCGCTCGGCCAGGTCGTGCCAGAGGCCGCGGGCGCTGGCTACCGGGTTCACCGCGTCGACCACCACGCTGAACCCCAGGCCGAGCTGCACCTCGGCCAGCCCGGCGACCGCGCCGTACGCGGCCATGCCGGGCACGTCACCGGTGAGGCCGTACCGGCCCAGGGCCCGTTCGACCGGGTCGACCGGCAGCACCGGGGCGCGCAGCGCGGCGCCGACCCGTGCGGCCAGGGTGCTCTTGCCCACGCCGGGCAGCCCGGCGAACGCGACGAGCAGCGGGCCGCCGACGGGGCGGACCTCCGGGTCCACTCCGCCGGCCGGGCCCGGCACGCCTGTCACAGCAGGTGCGGCCGGACGTCCTCGGCGGCCGCGTCGCCGTACGACTCGGCGAGCCGCTTCACGAACAGGTCCCGGCGGACCTCGTACTCCTGGCCGCCGAAGTTCTCCAGCACGAGCGTGGCCAGCAGGCAGCCGACCTGGGCGGCGCGCTCCAGGCCGACGCCCCAGTCGAGCGCGGCGAAGAAGCCGGCCCGGAAGCCGTCGCCGACGCCGGTCGGGTCGACCGCCTGGATCTCCCGCGCGATCGGCACCCGGATGGTGCCGACCTCCCGGCCGGCGATCTCCACGCCCTGCTTGCCCAGCGTGGTGACCCGCACCTTCACCCGGTCCAGCAGCTGCTCGTCGCTGAGGCCGGCCTTGCTCTGCAGCAGCGACCGCTCGTACTCGTTGGTCATCAGGTAGTCGGCGCCGTCGATCAGGCCGAGCACGTCCGCGCCGTCCATCCGGGCGAGCTGCTGCGACGGGTCGGCGACGAAGGAGTAGCCGCGGTCGCGGCACTCGGCGGAGTGCCGGATCATCGCGGCCGGGTCGTTGGCGCTGACCAGCACCAGGTCCAGCCCGCCGAGCCGCTGCGCGACCGGGGCCAGCTCGATGTTGCGGGCCTCGCTCATCGCGCCCGCGTAGAACGAGGCGATCTGGCACATGTCGGTGTCGGTGGTGCAGACGAAGCGGGCCGTGTGCGCCACCTCGCTGACGTGCACCGAGTCGCAGTCCACGCCGTGCCGCTCCAGCCAGGAGCGGTAGTCGGCGAAGTCGGCGCCGACGGCGCCGAGGAGCACCGGCCGCAGCCCGAGCTGGGCCATGCCGAACGCGATGTTGGCGGCGGTGCCGCCGCGCCGCAGCACCAGCTCGTCGACGAGGAAGGACAGCGAGACCTTGTCGAGCTGGTCGGCGATGAGCTGGTCGGCGAAGCGGCCGGGGAAGCTCATCAGGTGGTCGGTCGCGATCGAGCCGGTCACGGCGATCTTCATGTCAACCCTCGTGGTCGGGAGCACGGCGCGGTCAGCCTACCGGTCGGCCCGCCCACCCGGACGGCGGTCGGCCGCCGACCGGTCGTGCCGCGCACATCCGGACGTCACCGCACGGACACCCAGCGGGTACGACGAAACGGCGGGGCCACCCCGTCCGGGGTGGCCCCGCCGTTTACGGTCGGGTTCGGCCCGCCGACTCAGCTGAAGGAGTCGCCACAGGCGCAGGAGTTGCCGGCGTTCGGGTTGTCGATGGTGAAGCCCTGGGCGTCGATCCGGTCGGCGAAGTCGATGGTGGCGCCGGCCAGGTAGGGGGCGCTCATCCGGTCGACGACGACCTCGACACCGCCGAAGTCGGTGACGACGTCACCGTCGAGCGACCGCTCGTCGAAGAAGAGCTGGTACCGCAGGCCGGAACAGCCACCCGGCTGCACGGCGACCCGGAGCCGCAGGTCGTCGCGGCCCTCCTGCTCGATCAGGGCCTTGACCTTCTGCGCCGCGACGTCGGTGAGGACGACGGTGCTGGGGGCCTGCGTGGCCTCGGTCGACTCGGTCTGCGCTGGCGTGGTCACGTGGAAGTCTCCCTGCGCGGTATGAGGTCCGGACGTACTGGCCAACGCCGTGCGTCCGCCAGTATTCCCGGTGGTCCGTCTCCGATCGTACGCCGCTGCCGGCGCGACCACCCGACGGCGTGACCAGCGGAACGCCCTCAGCGGCTCCACTGGCCGGCCAGGCGGGCGCCGAGCGCCCGCAGCCCCTCGGCCGGACGTTCCATCGCCGCGGCCACTCCCCCGTGCTCCTCGCCGCCGAAGTGCTCGACCAGGCTGTGCGCCTCGGTCACGCCGGCGGCGGCGGCCTCCCGCCGGCCGGTGCTCACCCGTCCCGCCAGCACCACGCACGGCACGCCCCGGTCCCGGGCGGCCCCGGCCACGCCGGCGACGACCTTGCCGCGCAGCGACTGGTGGTCGAACGAGCCCTCGCCGGTGACCACCAGATCGACGGTGTCCAGCGCGGCGTCCAGGCCGACCGCCCGGGTGACCAGCCCGATGCCCGACTCGCACCGCCCGCCCAGCG
>NZ_CADEAU010000551.1 GCF_902825405.1 Micromonospora maritima
CCGGGTCGCCGGGTGGTCCCCGGCCAGGGCCACCAGCGCCTGCCGCAGGTCGCCCGGGGGCAGGCCGCCGCGCTCGGCGCGCAGCCGTCCACTGGAGCCGCCGTCGTCACCGACCGTGACCACCGCGGTGATGTCCAGGTCCAGTCCGGGTACGCAGTGTCGCAGCGCCCGCAGCGACGCCGAGAGACCGTGCCCGCCGCCGAACGCGACCACCCTGGTCGGGGTCATTCCCGCCCCAGGTCCCGGTGCTGGGCGTTGGCGGCGATGCCGGAGCGGCGCAACCGGGCGGCCAACTCCTCGGCGATCGCCACGCTGCGGTGCTTGCCACCGGTGCAGCCGACGGCCACGGTCAGGTAGCGCTTGCCCTCCCGCTCGAAGCCGGCCGTGGTGGCGTTGACCAGGTCGGCGTAGCCGGCGACGAACGCGTCCGCGCCCTCCTGGCCCAGCACGTACGCGCTGACCGCCTCCTCCCGGCCGGTGTGCTCGCGCAGCTCCGGCACCCAGTACGGGTTCGGCAGGAAGCGGGCGTCCATCACGAAGTCGGCGTCCGGCGGCAGGCCGTACTTGAAGCCGAAGGACAGCACCGTGATCCGCAGCCGGCGGGCGTCCTCGCCGCCGAACAGCTCCTCCACCCGGCGGCGCAGCTGGTTGACGTTCAGGTGGCTGGTGTCGATGATCACGTCGGCCTGGTCGCGGGCCTCCTCCAGCAGCGCCCGCTCCACGGCGATGCCGTCGGCCAGCCGCCCGTCACCCTGCAACGGGTGCGAGCGGCGCACGCTCTCGAACCGCCGGATCAGCACCTCGTCGTCGGCGTCCACGAAGACCACCCGGGGGGAGAAGCCGCGCTCGCGCAGCTCCCGGATCGCCCCGGCCAGGTCGGTGGAGAAGGCGCGCGAGCGCACGTCCAGCACCATCGCCGTACGCCGGGCCGCGCCGCCGGCCTTGAACGCCAGCTCGGCCATGTCGAGCAGGAGCGCCTGGGGCAGGTTGTCGACCACGTAGTAGCCGACGTTCTCCAGAGCCCGCGCCACCGTGCTGCGCCCGCCGCCGGACAGGCCGGTCACCACCACCAGGGAGGTGTCCGCCTCGCTCGGCGGCGTCTCGCCGGCCCGCCCCAGGTCCTCCGCCGTCCGCGCCTCGCTCACCCGCGTACCCCCAGCCGTGGCGCCGCGGCCGAGCGGCCGCGCATGGTCAGTCGCCGACTCTAACGGCTGCGACCCTGCCCGGGATTCCACGGGGTGACCACCGGAACAGGTCGTTGCCCGATTTGTCGGGCCCACCGGCCCGCCACACGCCCGCGCGGGGGCCGGGGGGTTGTCGGCGGGCGCTCGTAGACTGCGCGGATGGTCTCCCCCACCGACGAGCGGACCGAGGACGCGCTACGGGTGCTGCGCCGGGTCTTCGGCTACGACGCCTTCCGCGGCTTCCAGCAGGAGGTCGTCGAGCACGTGGTGGCCGGCGGCGACGCCCTGGTGCTCATGCCCACCGGTGGCGGCAAGTCGCTGTGCTACCAGATCCCGGCGCTGGTCCGCGACGGCGTGGCGGTGGTCGTCTCCCCGCTGATCGCGCTCATGCAGGACCAGGTCGACGCGCTCACCGCGGTCGGCGTCCGGGCCGGCTTCCTCAACTCGACCCAGGAGCCCGGCGAGCGACGCCGGGTCGAGGCGGCCTACGTCGCCGGCGAGCTGGACCTGCTCTACCTGGCGCCGGAGGGGCTCGCCGTGCGGTCCACCCTCGGCCTGCTGGAACGCGGCCGGATCGCCCTGTTCGCAATCGACGAGGCGCACTGCGTCTCGCAGTGGGGGCACGACTTCCGCCCCGACTACCTCAACCTGTCGATGCTGCACGAGCGCTGGCCGGACGTGCCCCGGATCGCGCTGACCGCCACCGCGACCCGGGCCACCCGCACCGAGATCGCCACCCGGCTCCAGCTCACCGACGCCCGGCACTTCGTGGCCAGCTTCGACCGGCCCAACATCCAGTACCGGATCGTGCCCAAGCGGGAGCCCCGCAAGCAGTTGCTGGGCCTGCTGCGCGACGAGCATCCGGGCGACGCCGGCATCGTCTACTGCCTGTCCCGGGCCTCGGTGGAGAAGACCGCCGAGTTCCTGGTCGCCAACGGCATCCCCGCGCTGCCCTACCACGCCGGGCTGGACGCCGGCACCCGCGCCACCAACCAGCAGCGCTTCCTGCGCGAGGACGGGCTGGTCATGGTGGCCACGATCGCGTTCGGCATGGGCATCGACAAGCCCGACGTCCGCTTCGTCGCCCACCTCGACCTGCCCAAGTCGGTCGAGGGCTACTACCAGGAGACCGGTCGCGCCGGCCGCGACGGGCTGCCCTCGACGGCGTGGCTGGCGTACGGGCTCCAGGACGTGGTGCAGCAACGCAAGATGATCGAGACGTCGGAGGGCGACCTGGCGCACCGGCGCAACCTCGCCGCGCACCTCGACGCGATGCTGGCGCTCTGCGAGACGGTGCGCTGCCGCCGCGCGCAGTTGCTCGAATACTTCGGCGAGCCCGGCGCGGCCAACTGCGGCAACTGCGACACCTGCCTCGACCCGCCGGAGTCCTGGGACGGCACGGTCGCCGCGCAGAAGCTGCTCTCCACCGTCTACCGGCTCGACCGGGAACGCAATCAGCGCTTCGGCGCCGGGCACAGCATCGACATCCTGCTCGGCAAGCACACCGACAAGATCGACCAGCACGGCCACGACACGTTGAGCACGTTCGGCATCGGCACCGAGCTGCGCGACGCCGAGTGGCGCGGCGTGGTGCGGCAGTTGCTCGCCGAGGGCCTGCTCGCCGTCGAGGGCGACTACGGCACGCTGGCCCTGACCGAGGCCAGCGCGGACGTGCTCGGCCGGCGGCGCACCGTCACCCTGCGCAAGGAGCCGGAGCGACCGCTGTCCGGCCGGGCCGCGAAGCCTCGGGGCGCGGCCACCGTCGTCGCCGACCTCTCCCCCGCCGCCGCGCCGGTCTTCGAACGGCTCCGCGCGTGGCGCGCGGCCACCGCCAAGGAGCAGGGCGTCCCGGCGTATGTGATCTTCCACGACGCCACCCTGCGCCAGATCGCCGCCGAGCCGCCGGCCTCGCTGGCCGAACTGTCCCGCGTCAACGGGGTGGGCGAGAGCAAGCTAGCCAAGTACGGCGAGGGAATCCTCGCGGTCCTCGCCGAAGGCTGACAAAGGGCCCGACCCCGGTGGTGGGGTCGGGCCCTTGTCGGTGGTGTGGGTCAGCTGGTGCTGTAGCCGCGGGTGGCGATCCAGTCGGCGAGGT
>NZ_CADEAU010000552.1 GCF_902825405.1 Micromonospora maritima
GTGGAGGGAGCCTTCTCGGGGGCGGGGGAGCCGGACGAGGCACGGCGGGGGCGGGGGACCGGCCCGGCGCCGCCGTCGGGCGGCGCGGCGGGTCGCAGGGGCCGGGCCGTGTTCCGCCGTTCGCCGTCCACCACCCGTCGAGTATCACCCATCGGTGCGACGACGTCAGGCCCGGCCGTACGCTGGCGGCATGCCCCGGTACGAGTTCCGTTGCCGCGCCTGCGGCGACACCTTCGAGGTCAACCGTCCGATGGCCGAGGCCGGCCGACCCGCCACCTGCCCGCAGGGCCACGCCGACACGGTGAAGCTGCTCTCCACCGTCGCGTTCACCGGTCGCGGCGGGTCGGGCCCGGTGGGCGGCGCTCCCGCGTCCGGTGGCGGTGGCTGCTGCGGCGGCGCCTGCGGCTGCTGACGCGGACCCCGCGGCCGGTCCACCGGTCGATCCGGGGCTTGCCGTGCGTGTGATCCTTTGGCACCTTGAGTCGGAATCGGCCCGACCGTTCTCACGATGCGTGACGACGCGATCATAGGGCAGCATGAACCCGACGTCAGCGGGCGGAGGTTCGACGTATGTCGCCACGGATCCACCTCCCCAGCGGGTGGGTGACCTTCGTGTTCACCGACATCGAGGGCTCGACACGGATGGCCCGGACGCTCGGGCCGGTCTACCGGCCCGTGTTGCGTGAACACCGCAGGTTGTTGCGGGACACGCTGGCCGGCACCGACGGGGCGGAGCTGCTGACCGAGGGCGACTCGTTCTTCCTCGCCTTTCCGGACGCGGCCGCCGCGGTGCACGCCTGCATGTCCGCGCAACGCGCGCTCGTCGGGCACAACTGGCCCAACCCGGACGCCACCCCCCGGGTGCGGATGGGCCTGCACACCGGCTACGCCGAGCCGCGCGACGGCGAGTACGCCAGCCCGGAGGTGCACCGCGCGGCCCGGGTGGCCGCCGCGGCGCACGGCGGGCAGGTGCTGTGCTCGGCGGCCACGGCCCGGTACGCCGACCCGCTGCCCGACGGGGCGTCCCTGCTCGACCTCGGCCTGCACCGGTTGCGCGGCTTCGACGACCGGGAGCGGCTGTTCCAGCTCGTCGCACCGGGGCTGGAGCGGCGGTTCCCGCGCCCGCGTACCGCCGACGCGGCGGCGCACAACCTGCCCACCCCGGCCACCTCGTTCGTCGGCCGGCACTTCGAGCGCGCCGAGCTGGGCCGGCTGGTCGAGGCGTACCGGCTGGTGACGGTGCTCGGCGCGGGCGGCGCCGGCAAGACGCGGCTGGCCGTGGAGCTGGCTTCCGGGATCGTCGAGGACTATCCGGACGGTGTGTGGTTCGTCGACATCGCCGCGGTGACCGATCCCGGGCTGGTGGCGTTCGAGATCGCCGCCGTGCTCGGCCTGCGCCCGGAGCCGGGCCGGCCGATGGTCGACACCCTGGTCGAGTACGCGGCGCCGCGCCGGATGCTGGTGGTGCTGGACACCTGCGACGCCCAGCCGGCCGCCTCGGCCGAGGTGATCTCCCGGCTGTTGGCCGGCGGTCGGGGGGTGCGGGTGCTGGCGACCAGCCGGGAGTCGTTCGGCGTACCCGGCGAGGTGGTGTGGCGGATCCCGCCGCTGTCGGTGGACGAGGAGCCGGGCGGGGGCGCCAGCGACGCGGTGGCCCTGCTGCTGGACCGGACGGCGGCCGCCCGGGGTGGTCGGGCGCCGGACCCGGCGGAACAGGCCGACCTGCGTCGGGTGGTGCGGCGGCTGGACGGGTTGCCGCTCGCCATCGAGCTGGCCGCGGCGCGGCTGCGGGTGCTGTCGGCGGGCCAGCTGGCCGAGCGGCTCGACGACATGCTGGGCACGCTGGACGCCGGGCGGGAGGCGGCGGAGCCGCCGCCGGTGGAGGCCGGCTGGAGCGGCAACCAGCAGGACACCGTCGACCTGGTGGCCGCCGCGACCGGCGCCGCCCCGCCGAGCCCGGCGAGCCGGGCGGTGCAGCGCTCGGCCAGCGAACGGCACCTGACCATCCAGGCCACGGTGACCTGGTCGTACCGCACGCTCGGCGCGCGCTCGGCGCGGCTGCTGCGTTGGATGGCGGTCTTCGCCGGCCCGGTGGACCTGCCGACCGTGCAGTGGCTGCTCGACGAGGATCCGCTGGATCCGCTGTCGGTCCTGGTGGACAAGTCGATGGTGCTGGCCGAGCCGCACGCGTCGGGCAGCACCTACCGGATGCTCGACCCGATCCGGGCGTACGCGGCGCGCCGGCTGGTCGAGACGGGCGAGGAGCAGAGCGCCCGGGACCGGCACGTCGCCTGGTCCCGGCACGCGCTGGACCGGGCGCACCTGGGCCCGGACGGTCGCCCGGTGACGCTCTCCCTGTACGCGCTGGACCCGCTGGCCGGGGAGCTGCGGGCCGCGTTGCGCTGGTGCGCGACCGGCGGCAGCGCCCGCTCTGGCCTGCACCTGGCCGGCGGCCTGGACCAGTGGTGGCGGGAGCGCGGGCTGGCCCGTGAGGGGCGGCTCTGGCTGTTCCGGCTCTACGGGCGGATCGCCGAGACCGGCGAGGCGATCCCGGAGGCGGAACTGGCCGCGGCGTACCACATGCACTCGCTGCACGCCGGTGCGGACGGCGAGTTCGCCGAGGAGCTGCGCTACTCGCAGCGGGCCGAGGCGGCGGCCCGGCAGGCCGGCGACCGGGGGCTGCTGGCCCGGGTGCTGGCCGGTCGTGCCGCGCCGCTCGTCGACATGGGACAGTTCGCCGAGGCGGAGCGGGTCTGCCGCGAGGTGATCGACTGGGCGTCCGCGCAGGACGTGGTCGGCGACGCGCTGCTCGCCGTCTACAACCTGGCCGAGCTGCTCTGGCGCCGGGGCGCCCTGGACGAGGCGGCCGAGCTGCTCGGCGCGGCCCGTCCGGTGGAGGCGGCCCGGCCGGTCGAGCGGGGCCGGCGCTCGGTGGACATGCTGCTCGGCATGGTGGCGCTGTCCCGGGGTGACCTGGTGGCCGCGCACGAGCACCTGCTGGTGGCGTTGCGGTCCCGGATGAGCCACGGCTACCTGGGGCGGGCCTGCGACACGATCAACGCGATCGCGGTGCGCTGCGCGCTGGCCGGGGACGCGGTGTCGGCCGCCCGGCTGTTCGGCGCGGCCCAGGCCACCCGGGCCAGCCTGCGGGCCACGCCGGGCATCCATGGGCCGTACTGGCTGGGGCGGCAGGCGGAGCTGCGCCGGGCGCTGGGTGACGAGGCGTTCGACGCGGCCTGGGCCGCCGGCGCCGGCCTGCGGTTGGACGAGG
>NZ_CADEAU010000553.1 GCF_902825405.1 Micromonospora maritima
GCCGCCGAGGGCGCCGGCACCACCGGCGGCGCGGCCGCCACCCCGGACCGGGTACGCGTCGTGCGCACCCGTGCCGAGCTGGTCGCCGCGCTCGGCGGCGACAACGCCACGAACGCCGCCGACGCCACCCCCAAGATCGTGTACGTGGCCGGCACGATCGACGGCTTCGAAGGCCCCGACGGCACGCCGCTCGACTGCGCCGGCCTGGCCGACCCGGGCTACTCGCTGCCGGCCTACCTG
Source organism: Micromonospora maritima (assembly GCF_902825405.1). Lineage (GTDB taxonomy): Bacteria > Actinomycetota > Actinomycetes > Mycobacteriales > Micromonosporaceae > Micromonospora > Micromonospora maritima. Next base: position 241 of record NZ_CADEAU010000553.1, read on the forward strand.
GCCGCGTACGACCCGGCCGTCTGGGGACGGGTGAACCCCAGCGGCCCGCTGGAGGACGCCCGGATGCGGTCGGTGGCCGCCCAGACCCGGCAGACGCAGATCAATGTCGGGTCCAACACCACGATCGTCGGGCTGCGCGGCGCCCGGCTGACCGGGCTGACCCTGATGATCGACCGGGTCGCCAACGTCGTCGTGCGCAACCTGGAGCTGGCCGACGCCCGGGACTGCTTCCCGGCCTGGTCCCCCACCGACGGCGACGCCGGCAACTGGAACTCCCAGTACGACCAGATCTCGGTACGGCGCAGCGAGCACGTGTGGGTCGACCACAACACGTTCACCGACGGCGACAACCCGGACAGCGGCCAGCCCGTCCACTTCGGCCGGCCCTACCAGGTGCACGACGGCTCGCTCGACGTCACGCACACCGCCAGCCTGGTCACCGCCTCCTGGAACCGGTTCGTCGGCCGGGACAAGCTGATGCTGATCGGCTCCTCCAACACGGTCGGCCCGGACGTCGGCCGGCTCAAGGTCAGCGTGCACCACAACCTCTTCGACGGCGACCTGCAACGGCTGCCCCGGGTGCGGTTCGGCCAGGTGGACGTGCACGAGAACCACTACCGGCTCGGCGGGCCGGACTTCGCGTACGCCCTCGGCGTGGGCGTGCAGTCCGCCATCTACGCGGAGAACAACTTCTTCACCCTCGCCGACGACGTCGACCCGGCCGACCTGCTCTACGACTGGGGCGGCACCGCGCTCACCGAACGGGGCAGCTGGGTGCGGCAGGGTGAGCGCCGGCCCCGGCCGGTGGACCTGCGCGCCGCGTACAACGCCACGCACGACCCCGACCTGGGCGGCGACGCCGGCTGGACACCCACCCTGCGCGCCGCCCCGCCGCTGCCCACGCCGCTGGTCCCGCTGGTCGTCGGCGCCTGGTCCGGAGCCGGTCGGCTGCCGCTCTGAGTCCGCCCGCCGAGCCCGCACCGACCGGGCCGGCGTCCCACGGGGGCGCCGGCCCGGCGCCGTTCCCGGAGGGGTCGGCTGACATGCGGGCGCGGATGCGCGATGATCACCTTTGCGGATCGTCCGCCGCAGGCATGATTCGGCGGCGATCGGGGACAACAGGGTGAGAATCGGGCGGTGAGAGCGCGAGTGGGTGCCCAGGCCCGGCGGCGGGCACGGGACGGAGGGCCGGACGTGGCGGGTGGGACAACCGGCGGGACGGGCCGGCTCCTCACCATCGACCTGCCGGCCGACCCCGGACGGCTCGCGCCGACCCGCGAACGGTTGCGTGCCTGGCTGCACGACCAGGGCGTCGGCGAGTGGGACGTCGAAACGGTCCTGATCGCGACCGGGGAGGCCTGCGCCAACGCCATCGAGCACGGCTACCGTTTCGCCCCCGACGGGATCACCACGCTCCGGGTGGAGCTGCACGACGACCGGTTGGAGATCGAGGTACGCGACCACGGCGGCTGGCGGCCGACCGACGGCGACGACGGCAGCGACCGGGGCCGGGGGCGGCTGATCATGTCCCGGGTGATGGACGAGGCGACGATCGTCGGCACGCCGGAGGGCACCTGCGTACGCCTGGTCAAGCGGCTCACCGATCGATGATCCCGCTTCGCGTCGGCCAGCCGACGGCACCGGCTAGCGAAGATCAGCTATAAGGGACGCATGGAGTTCCCCGCGTACCTCGCCACGATGCCGATGCACGCGATCACCGAGATCCATGGTGAGCCCGGCCTGCTGGCCCGCTTCCGGCTGGAGATCGGAGCGTTCGACGAGGCCGCCCGCGCCCGGCTGACCGAGGCCCTCGACCTCGCCGCCGACCTGCACCGCGACGACCGGCGGGTCCGCGAGCCGTACCTCAACCACCTGCTCCGGGTGGCGATCCGGATGATGCACCACTACCAGGTGCGCGACGTTGACGTGATCGTGGCGGGGTTGCTGCACGACGCGGTGGAGGACCATCCGGCCGAGCTGGCCGGCGCGACGGCGGGCGACCCGACGGCGGCGGCGCTGGCCACGCTCACCGCCCGGTTCGGCCCGCGGGTGGCGCGGCTCGTCGCGGCGGTGACCAACCCGGCCTACGACCCGGGCCGGGACCGACACGCGCAGTACCGGGAGCACGTCGCGGCCAGCCTGGACCGGGAGCCCTGGGCCCGGGTGATCAAGGTGTCGGACTTCACCGACAACGGCGTCGGGGTGATCCACACGGTCGGGCCCAAGGTGGCGTCGTCGGCCGCCAAGTACCGGCCGCTGGTGCCGGTCTTCCGCGACCTGATCGCCCGGCCGGACACTCCGCTGTCGGCGCCGGTCAAGCGGCACATCTTCGCCCAGCTCGATCTCGCCGAGGAGCGGTTCAGCGCCATCCTCGACCAGCCGAACTGAACGCCGCGACCGCACGCCCGAGTCGGGGGCCCGACGACGCCGCCGAGCGGACTGCTCACTGTCCGTAGCCTCGCCGGCGGGCACACCACCGGAGAGGGATATACCGCTGGGTCATGATTATGACTCAGCGGTATATCGACTGAAGGTGGTCGGTCGTCCGGGAGCCGCGTCGTGCGCGGATCGTCGGTCGCCCGAACGCGCGACCGGGCCGGCCCTCTCTCTCGCCCCCAGCGCCCGCACGCCGCAGTCCGAGCGACGCCCCTGGGGCCGGTTCGGCAGCGACCGCAGTCGCCATCGGACGACGACGCCGAAGCCGGGGGCGGATCAGCGCCGGAACCCGGACGGGCTCGGCCCCGAGCCAGACCGGCGGCGACCCGGTTCGAGAGCAGCCGGACCGGAGCCGCACCGAAGGCAGCCGCCGAAGGCCGGACGGCCGGGCCCGGGTTCAGGCCGTGGGTGAGGGAAGGCCACGTCCGGGCCGAGGGTGGGACGGCCAGGCCCGGGCGGCCCTAGGCCGCGATCAGGGCCGCCACCGTGGTCAGATCCCGGCGACGGCGTCGGCCGCAGCGGTCAGCCGGCGTCGGCGGGCGGTGGTGGACTGGAGCTGGGGGTTGCTCACCGACGACGAGCGCCGGCTCGCCG
>NZ_CADEAU010000554.1 GCF_902825405.1 Micromonospora maritima
GCTGGTGGCCGCGCTGGCCACCGCCGTCCCGCTCCCGGCCGCCGCCGCGCCCGCCGACGCACAGGCCGCGCCCGCGTTCAACTACGCCGAGGCGCTGCAGAAGTCGCTGTTCTTCTACGAGGCGCAGCAGTCCGGGCGCAAGCCCTCCTGGAACCGGGTCTCCTGGCGCGGTGACTCGGCGCTCACCGACGGCGCCGACGTCGGCGTCGACCTGACCGGCGGCTGGTACGACGCCGGCGACCACGTGAAGTTCGGCTTCCCGATGGCGTTCAGCGCCACCATGCTCGCCTGGGGCGCGGTCGAGTACCGCGACGGGTACGTCGCCTCCGGTCAGCTCACCCACCTGCTCAACAACCTGCGCTTCGTCAACGACTACTTCGTCAAGGCGCACCCCGCCCCGAACGTCCTCTACGGACAGGTCGGCAAGGGCGACGACGACCACAAGTGGTGGGGCCCGGCCGAGGTGATGCCGATGGCGCGGCCCGCGTACAAGATCGACGCGAGTTGTGGCGGCGCGGACCTGGCGGGGGAGACGGCGGCCGCGATGGCCGCGTCGTCCCTGGTGTTCCGCCCCACCGACGCCGCCTACGCGGACAAGCTGCTCGGCCACGCCAAGCAGCTCTACACGTTCGCCGACACGGTGCGGAAGAGCTACCACGAGTGCATCACCGACGCGACGAGCTTCTACCGGTCGTGGAGTGGCTACCAGGACGAGTTGGTCTGGGGCGCGATCTGGCTCTACCGGGCCACCGGCGACGCCACCTACCTGGCCAAGGCCGAGAGCGAGTACGACAAGCTCGGCACCGAGCCGCAGTCGACCACCCGCTCCTACAAGTGGACCATCGCCTGGGACAACAAGCAGTTCGGCGCGTACGTGCTGCTGGCCAACCTGACCGGCAAGCAGAAGTACGTCGACGACGCCAACCGGTGGCTCGACTACTGGACCGTCGGCGTCAACGGGCAGCGGGTGCCCTACTCGCCCGGCGGGATGGCGGTGCTCGACTCCTGGGGCGCGCTGCGCTACGCCGCCAACACCGCGTTCGCCGCGCTCGTCTACAGCGACAAGACCACCGACACCACGCGCAAGGCGCGCTACCACGACTTCGCCGTCCGCCAGGTCGACTACGCGCTCGGCGCCAACCCGCGCAACTCCAGCTACATGATCGGGTTCGGCGCGAACCCGCCGCGCAACCCGCACCACCGCACCGCGCACGGGTCCTGGTGGGACAGCCAGACCGTGCCCACCGAGACCCGGCACGTGCTCTACGGCGCGCTTGTCGGCGGCCCGTCGGCGGCCAACGACGCGTACACCGACAGCCGGTCGGACTACGTGATGAACGAGGTGGCCACCGACTACAACGCCGGCTTCACCTCCGCGCTGGCCCGGCTCACCAACGAGTACGGCGGCAGCCCGCGCGCCGGCTTCCCGTCCGCCGAGACGCCCGACCTGGACGAGTTGACCGTGGAGACCACGGTGATGCAGGCCGAGCCGCGCGCCACCGGGCTCAAGGCGATCGTCTACAACAAGTCGGCGTTCCCGGCCCGGGCGCTGACCACCGGTAAGTTCCGGTACTACTTCCGGCCCGACGGCACCGGCCCGGTGACCGTGACCCCCGGCTACACCCAGGGCTGCCCGTCGCCGTCGACCGCGAAGCAGTTCTCCGGCGACATCTGGTACGTCGAGGTCGACTGCACCGGCTACACCATCGCGCCGGCCGGTCAGTCGCAGCACCGGATGGAGGTCCAGTTCAAGATCGGGGTGCCGGAGGGTGGCACCTGGGACCCGACGAACGACCCGTCGTACCAGGCCACCGCGGGGCCGAACCGCAAGGTGCCGCTGTACTCCGGCGGCGTGCGCGTCTGGGGCGAGGAGCCCGGCCCGGCCACTCCGGACACCACCGCGCCGACCGTGCCCGGCACCCCGGTCGCCTCCGCCGTCACGTCCACCGGCCTCACCCTGACCTGGCCCGCCTCCACCGACACCGGCGGCAGCGGCCTGGCCGGCTACGAGGTGACCCGTGCCTCGGCCGGCGCCGACCCGGTCGTCACCGCCTCGACCGGGGCCACCCTCGCGGTGACCGGGCTGGCCCCTGAGCGGACGTACCAGTTCACCGTGCGGGCGCTCGACGGCGCCGGCAACCGGTCCGCGTCGTCGGCTGCCGTCAGCGTCACCACGCCGGCCGCGCCGGCGCCGGACACCACCCCGCCGACCGCGCCCGGCACGCCCACCGCCTCCGCAATCGGCCCGACCGGCCTGACGCTGACCTGGGGCCCGGCCACCGACGCCGTCGGCGTCACCGGCTACCGCGTCTACCGGGGCGGGACCGTCCTGGTCGGCTCCACCACCGGCACCACGCTGGCGGTGACCGGGCTGACCGCCTCCACCGCGTACACCTTCACCGTGGTCGCGGTGGACGCGGCCGGCAACGTCTCGCCGGCGTCGCCGGGCGTCACGGTGACCACCACGGCCCCGCCGACCGGCGGCGGCTGCGCGGTGACCTGGACGGCGAACACCTGGGACACCGGGTTCACCGCGAACATCACGGTCGCCAACACCGGCACCACCGCGATCAACGGCTGGACGCTGGCCTTCACGTTCCCGAGCGGCGGCCAGAAGGTCGGGCAGGCCTGGTCGGCGAACGTCACCCAGACCGGTGCGGCGGTGACGGCGTCGAACCTGTCCTACAACGGAACCCTCGCGCCGGGCGCGTCGACGAGCTTCGGCTTCAACGGCACCCACGCCGGCGCCAACCCGAAGCCGACGGGCTTCACCCTCAACGGGACGGCCTGCGCCGTCTCCTGAGCGCCGGTCCGGCGGGCGTGGTCGGTCACCGTATCCGGATGGCCGACCACGCCGCGCCGCCGCTCGCGCGGCATCGGCCGGACCCGGCGCACACGTTTCCGAAACTTTTCCGAAACCTGTTGTCCCGGACCGAGGCCCGATGCAAGCATTGACTTTGATCTATCTTTGACCAGGGCGTCCGGTCGTCCGCACTCCCGACGACCTGGGTGTGGGCCAGTGAGGAGGCCAAGGTGGCAATCAGCCCATCCGTTCCCCGTGGCGGGAACAGGCGGCGGCGGTCGCCCGCTGTCAGAGCGCTGCTCGCCGGCGTGGTCGGCGTCGTGACGACCGCCGCGGTCGCGGTCGTGATGCCGTCGGCGAACGCCGCCGCGAGCACGCTGGGCGCGGCGGCGGCGCAGTCGGGTCGGTACTTCGGCACGGCGATCGCGGCGGGTCGGTTGAGCGATTCGACGTACAGCACGATCGCG
>NZ_CADEAU010000555.1 GCF_902825405.1 Micromonospora maritima
CCGGCCAGGCCGAGCACGCCGGCCAGGGCGAGCGCGGTACCGGCGGTGAGCCGGCGACGTGCCTGCCGGCGGCGGCCGAGCGTACGGGCGTCCCGCAGCAGGCGGCCGGTGTCGATCTCCCCCTCGGCGCGCTCCCGCAGCGCCGAGGTGATCCGGTGGTCGAGGTCGGTCACGGCCGGCTCCCCTTGGTCGTCGGGACGCCGCAGCGCTCCCGGAGGTGGGCGAGCGCCCGCATCGCGTGGGTGCGGACGGTGACCGGGGAGCAGTCGAGGATCTGGGCGATCGTGGCGTCGTCCAGGTCCTCGTAGTAGCGCAGCACCAGCACGGCGCGCTGGCGGTCGGGCAGGGCGCGGATCAGCCGCCACATCGCGTCCCGGTCGGCCGCCTCGCCGTCGAGGTCGCCCCGCTCGGGCCGCTCGGCGAACGTGTCCACCGCCAGCTCCCGGTTGGTACGCCGGCGCCACCAGGAATGGTGGGCGTTGACCAGCATCCGGCGCACGTACACGTCGGGCCGGTCGACGCGGGCGATCCGCCGCCAGTGCACGTACGCGCGGGCCAGCACGTCCTGCGTCAGGTCCTCGGCGCGGTGCGCGTCGCCGGTCAGCAGCCGGGCCAGGCGCAACAGCGCCGGACCGCGGCTGCCGACGTACTCCTCGAAGGTCACACCCCTACCGACGCCGTGACCGGCGCGGGTTGTTGACCCGGATCAGCGATTGGTGTGGTCGCGGAAGCCCCGGCCGCTCTTGCGGCCCAGGTAACCGGCGGTGACCAGGTGCTCCAGCAGCGGCGCCGGGGCGAAACCGGGCTCGCGCAGCTCCAGGTACAGCTCCCGTTGGATGGCCAGCGAGACGTCCAGGCCGACCACGTCGAGCAGCTCGAACGGCCCCATCGGGTAGCCGCAGCCGAGCTTCATCGCGTAGTCGATGTCGTCGGCGGTCGAGTAGCTGGCCTCCAGCATCTTCACCGCGTCGTTCAGGTACGGGAAGAGCAGCGCGTTGACGATGAAGCCGGACCGGTCGCCGCAGACCACGCCGGTCTTGCCGAGCTTCGCGCAGACCGCGCGGGCGGTGGCCGACGTCTCGGTCGAGGTGCGGATCGTCTGCACGATCTCCACCAGCGGCATGATCGGCGCCGGGTTGAAGAAGTGCAGGCCAACCACGTCGGCCGGCCGCTGGGTGGCCATCGCCACGTCGATCACCGGCAGCGACGAGGTGGTGGTGGCGAGCACGACGCCCGGCTTGCAGATCTCGTCGAGGCTGGCGAACAGCGCCTTCTTGACGCTCAGTTCCTCGACCACGGCCTCGACCACCAGGTCGACGTCGGCCAGGTGCTCCAGCGTCGCGGACCAGGTGATCCGGCCGAGCGCGGCGTCCCGGTCGGTCTCGCTGAGCTTGCCCCGCACCACGCCTTTGTTCAGCGAGGTCTTGACCGCCTCGCAGACCTTGGCGGACTTCTCCGCGCCCCGGGTCACCGAGATGACCTCGTAGCCGGCCTTGGCGAACACCTCGATGATGCCGGTGGCCATGGTCCCGGAGCCGACCACGCCGACCTTCGCGACCACCCGGGCGCCGTCGGCGAGCGCGGCGTCGCCGGCCGGCGGCGTGTGCTCGTCGGCCACGACCTTCGGCGAGCCCGGCCGCTCGTAGGTGTAGAAGCCGCGACCGGACTTCCGCCCCAGCAGCCCGGCGGTGACCATCTGCTTGAGCAGCGGGGCCGGGGCGTGCCGGCGGTCCCGGCCGCCGCGCCGGTACATGGTGTCGAGGATCTCGTACGCGGTGTCCAGGCCGATCAGGTCCATCAGCGCCAGCGGGCCCATCGGCAGGCCGCAGCCGAGCTTCATGGCGGCGTCGATGTCCTCGCGGGTGGCGTACCGGGCCTCGAACATGCCGACCGCGTGGTTCAGGTAGCCGAACAGCAACGCGTTGGCGATGAAGCCGGCCCGGTCGCTGATCGTCACGTCGACCTTGCCGAGCCGCTCGCACAGCGCCTCCACGTCGGCCACCACGTCGGCCGAGGTGACCACCGTGCGGACCACCTCGACCAGCTTCATCACCGGGGCCGGGTTGAAGAAGTGGATGCCGATGACCTGGTTCGGCCGGGTGGTGGCGACGGAGATCTCGGTGACGCTCAGCGAGGACGTGTTGGTGGCGAGGATGGCCTCGGGCTTACACACCCGGTCCAGCTCGGCGAAGATCCGCTGCTTGAGGTCCAGGTGCTCGGGCACCGCCTCGATCACCAGGTCGACGTCGTGCAGCGCGTCCAGCCCGACCCGGAAGTCGACCCGCGCCATCAGGGCGTCCCGGTCGGCCTCGGCGAGCTTGCCCTTGGCGACGGCCCGGTCGGTGGAGCCGGTCAGCGTGACCCGACCCCGCTCCAGCGCGGCGTCGGAGATCTCCACGGCGGTCACGTCGAGGCCGTTGCGGGCGAAGACCTCGACGATGCCGGCACCCATGGTGCCCAGCCCCACCACACCCACCCTGGTGAACTCGCGCGCCACGACCGGCCTCCCCTTGTTGACTCCGCCGTTGCCGACATGAACGGCCGCTAAGGTTATGCGCCGGAGTCTGCCACGTGACGCTGCGTTGTCGAGACGCCGTGGGATATTTCACGCACCACGCCTCACGCGGGCGCGGCCACCCCGGCCAGCGCCAGCAGCTCGGCCACGAACTCGGCCGGCCGCTCCAGGTGCGGGCTGTGCCCGCAGCCGGGCAGGGCCACCTCCCGGTACGTGCCGCCGGCCGCCGCGTACCGGTCGAGCACCGCGCGGGTCTGCCCGACCATCGGCTGCGGCGGGCACTGCTGCGCGCCGGGCCAGCCGGGCACCACGCCGAGCTGACCGAGGTACGCCAGGTCGAACAGCGAGGTGTCCGAGACGATCACGTCGGCCTCGCCGCGTACCCAGGTCACCGGCGGCTTGACCGGCACGGCGACCAGCTCGTCGGCGAGCCGGAAGTGGGCCGGGGCCAGCGAGTTGAGCACGCCACGCCGCCCGGCGGCGGTGCCGGGCCAGTGGGCCGAGGCGACCGCCGTGCCCGGGTAGTTGTCGTCCCCGGTGGCGGTGGTGAGCATGCTCTCCAGCAGCAGGTCCTCGTCCTCGCCGAGCGACGCCGGGTCGGCCACGTACGCGGCCCGCAGCACGTTGCGCGGGCTGGTCGGGCCGTCCGCACCCCGGTCACCGGCGGCGAGCCGGGCCACGAAGTCGGGGTTCGCGCCGCCCGCCCCGGTGCCGGCGAAGTCGGGCGTGGTGGGGG
>NZ_CADEAU010000556.1 GCF_902825405.1 Micromonospora maritima
CGGCCCGGGCCGCCCGGCCCGACCGCAGCGGCCGGACCGCGAGGTGACCGCGCTGCTGCGCGAGATCGACAGGCACCGGATCGAGGCCACCGTCCGTCGGCTCGCCGCCTTCGGCACCCGGCACACCCTGTCCAGCCAGACGGATCCGGTACGCGGCATCGGCGCCGCCCGCGACTGGATCCACGCCCAACTGTCCGGGTACGCCGCCGCCTCCGGCGGTCGCATGACCGTCGAACTTCAGTCCTACGTGCAGCAACCGGCGTCCCGGATCCCGACCGCGACCACGATCACCAACGTGGTGGCGACGCTGCGCGGGGACGTCACGCCGGAGCGGGTGTACGTGATCACCGGTCACTACGACTCCCGCGCCACCGACGTGATGGACGCGGTCAGCGACGCGCCGGGCGCCGACGACGACGCCTCCGGCGTGGCCGTGGTCATGGAACTGGCCCGGGTGCTGGCCACCCGGCGCAGTGAGGCCACCATCGTGCTCGCCGCGGTCGCCGGGGAGGAGCAGGGACTGTACGGGTCGGCGTACCTGGCCGGCCGGCTCAAGGCGGCGGGCGTGGACGTGCAGGGCATGTTCAGCAACGACATCGTGGGCAGCAGCACCGCCGACGACGGCACCCGCGACCCGCGTACCGTCCGGCTCTTCGCCGAGGGCGTGCCGACCGCGGAGACTCCCGCCGAGGCGAGCGTGCGGCAGTCCGTCGGCGGCGAGAACGACTCGCCCTCGCGGCAGCTCGCCCGGTTCGTCAGCGACGTGGCCGAGAACTCCGCCACCGGCATGGACGTGCGTGTCGTCTACCGGCGGGACCGATACCTGCGCGGCAGCGACCACATCTCGTTCCTGCGCGAGGGGTGGCCGGCCGGCCGGTTCACCGAGCCCGCCGAGGACTTCGCCCACCAGCACCAGGACGTGCGGATCGTCGACGGGGTGCAGTACGGCGACCTGCCGGAGTTCTGCGACTTCGACTACGTCACCCGGGTGGCCCGGGTGAACGCCGCGACGCTGTGGTCGCTGGCCCAGGGGCCGGGCACGCCGAAGGGCGTAATCGTGGTGACCACGAACCTGACGAACGACACCACGCTGCGCTGGCAGCGCGGACCCGAGCCGGACCTGGCCGGCTACGAGGTGGTGTGGCGGGAGACCACCGCGGCCGAGTGGCAGAGGGTGCTGCCGGTCGGCGACGTCACCGAGGTGACCGTGGACCTGTCCAAGGACAACGTGTTCTTCGGCGTCCGCGCGGTCGACCGGGCCGGTCACCGCAGCCCGGTCGCGTTCCCGAAGCCGGGCAGCTGAGCCCGCACCGCCGCCGGCGCCGGGTGGCTCAGCCCGGCGCCGGGGCGGTGATCGCCCAGCGCTCGTGGTCCCGCCACGCGCCGTCGATGAACAGGTAGTCCGGGGAGAAGCCCTCCAGCCGGAAGCCCAGCCGGCGGGCCAGCCGCTTCGACGGCTCATTGCCCGGTTGGATGTTGGCCTCCAGCCGGTGCAGCCCGAGCGGCCCGAACGCGTGGGCGATCACCAGCCGCACCCCGGCCGAGGCGTGACCGGTACCCGCGTACGGGCGGAAGGCGGCGTAACCGAGGTAGCCGCCGCGCAGCGCGCCGAGCACGATGCCGCTGATGGTCGCGTACCCGGCGATCTCCCCGCTGGCCCGGTCACAGAACAGGAAACCGGCACTGTCCCGTCCCCGGATCTTGCGCAGGTACGCCGCGTACCGCTCGCCGTCGTCCGGCGCGGACAACCACGGGTGGTGCAGGTCCCGGCTTCGCCGGGCGGCGGCGACGAACTCGGCCTCGTCGCCGGGGCGGGGACGGCGGATCGCGACACGCCCGTCGCTGCGCAGGTATCTCACGGTGCCCACTCTCGGCCACCGGCTCGCCCCCCGGTCGGGCGGGGTCGCTGCCGTCGGTCGTGCCGCCCGGGCGACTGGAACAGGCGAACAGCCGGCTCTCCGCCACCTTGGCCGGTGGGCTGGCCGGCAGCACGCTGGCGACCCGGCTGCGCTCCCGGTTCGGCGCGCCCGTCCTGCTGCGGACAGGGCTGCTGGTCGAGGTCGGACTCCAGGTCGTGCTGGGCACCACCCGGGAGCCGCTGGTCGCCGGGGCGGCCCTGGCCGTCTGGGGCGTACACGCCATGGTCTGGGGCGTCCTGGTGGTGTCGCTCCGCCAGCGGCTGGTGCCGGATCGGCTGCGGGGCCGGGTCAACGGCGCCTACGCCCTCGCGGACCTGGGTGGCGCGGCGCTCGGCACCGTCGCCGGTGGTCTGCTCGCCACGGCCACCGGGAGCATCCTGCAGCCACCGCTGCACCCGGTCCGGGCCTCCCCGATGCCGCCGCCTCGGCGCAGTGCGGGTCCGCCTGGACGGTGCGCTGATCAGCACGCCGCCTGCCACCGCACCCAGGACGGACCGGACGCAGCTCGCGTTCCCACAGCACTCACCCCTGCAACGCCTTTCGAGCTGATATCAGAAACGACTCGGGGCGTCGGTGCCCGCCCACGACGAGAGCATGAGTCGTTGACGGCATCAGCTCGAAAGGCACCGTGACAGGGCGCCGCCCGGCCCGGGCGGGGTCACCAGACGCCCCCGTCGGTGATGTCCACCGGCCGGACGCCACGCCTCGAGATCCTGGTGGGAAAGTGCCCCGATGAGGGCCGCTTCGTGCCAAGATCTCGGGACCGTCGACCAGATGCCGGCGTCGGCGCGGAGAGGGTCGGAGATATAGCCCTTGATGTCCGGTTCTGGCGGGGGCGTGGGGGTGCGGGCTGTGAAGACTCGGCCCGTGTGCCGGGTTGGGTGGTGGTCGGTGCCACCGTCAGGGTGGAATCGGTGCCGGGGGTCAGGCGTTGTACCGGGCAGACCGCGTGGAGCCCTGGCCGGTACGAGCCGGCAGGCAGCCCCGGTCGGAAATGACCGGCCACCGGTCGTCGTTACATCCCCCGACCCGGCAGGCCGCACCACCGGCCAGCGCCCGGGTCGGAATGACCGGCCACCGCCGGTGGTTACATCCCCGGGCCACCCGAGCAGGCCGCCCCCGTGGCCGCCACCGAGCCCCTTCCCGTGCAGGCCCCCCGGGGGCCGCCGGATCCGCAGACTTTCCCCCCTCGCACGGCACCCCCCCTGTGCCGTGACCCCCACTTTCAGGGAGGCAACCATCATGGCTACCACTCTGCTGCGCACCACCGTTCTGACCGCTGCTGGTATCGCCGCGACCGCCGGTGGTATCGCCGGCCCCGCGA
>NZ_CADEAU010000557.1 GCF_902825405.1 Micromonospora maritima
CCGCCCGCCGGCGCAGCCCGGACGCGAGCAGCCCCAGCGGGGCCGCCGCGCCGAACCACACCGTGTCGCAGTCGTACGCCCGGGCCAGCCGGGCCGCCCGCCGCGCCACCAGCGGGGTGGGCAGCAGCACCTTGGTGCGCTCGCGGACCACCTCGAACGGCTGGTCGGCGTCGAACTTCGCCGCGCCGCGCCAGCTCGACGCGTAGACCACCACCGAACCGGCAGGCTGGCGTACGGCCAGGTTGTGCACGAAGGACTGGATGCCGCCGGGACGCGGCGGGAAGTCGTTGGTGATCAGCAACGTGCGGCTCATCGGCCGGTCTCCCTGGCATAGGCGCGGGCGGCGGCCATCCGCTCCACCGTGGACGGATGGGACGCCGACCACAGGTACTCCCAGCGCGGCGGGTCGGGGTCGGACAGGTTGACCCCGGCCAGCCGGCGCTGCATCGCCTCGAACGTCGCCGAGTCGCCGGTGAGCGCCAGCGCGTGCGCGTCGGCGCGGGCCTCCACCCGGCGGGAGACGAGCGCCTGCACCGGGGTGGCGAGCAGGCCGGCCACCGTGACCAACGCGATCAGCAGCGGGAACGCCCGGGGCTGGGCGATGGAGTCGACACCGGCCAGCCGCAGCAGCGGCGTCCACGACCCGACCAGGTAGAGAGCCACCACCGCGGCGGCGGCGCCGAGCGCCCCGAGCACGGTGCCGGTCCAGACGTCCCGGTCCTTGGCGTGCCCCAGCTCGTGCGCGACCACGCTCGTCACCTCCGCGGGCTCGGCCTCCCGCAGCAGCGTGTCGTAGACCACGACCCGGCGGGTCGGCCCGAGCCCGGAGACGTAGGCGTTGACCGCCCGGGTGCGCCGGGAGGCGTCGGCGACCAGCACGTCGCGCACCGGGACCCCGTCCCGGGCGGCCATGCTGGTCAGCTCCGCGCGCAGCGGTCCCGGCTCCATCGGCGTGAACCGGTTGAAGACCGGCTCGACCAGCACCGGGAGCACGAACGACAGCACGACCACCAGGGCGGCGGCCCCGGCCGCGCCGAACGCCCACCACCACCGGGGAGCGAGCCGCACCACCGTGTAGAAGCCGAGCAGGACGAGCCCCCCGATGACCGCGCTCACCGCGTACGACTTGAGCAGGTCGACCGCCCAGCCGCCCCAGCTCTGGGTGCTCAGGCCGTAGCGGACCAGCACGGTCCGGCGCCAGGCCGAGACGGGCAGCGTGAGCAGGTCGGCGAGGAAGATGACGGCCAGCCCGCCGAGCACGGCCTGGGCGATCCAGTGGCCGCCGAAGGGCCGGCCGGCCAGCTCGACCAGGCGCGCGCCCAGCGGGGTGAGCCCGAGCAGCAGCGCCACCACCAGCCCGATCGCGAGCGCCGACCATCCGGCCGGACGCAACGCGCCGTGGAACGCCCGGCCCCGGGTCACCTGGTCGACCGGCAGCGACCGCAGCGCCGCGAGCTGGTCCGGGCGGGGGGCCGGCGGCCGGCCCCACGGCACCAACAGCACGACGGCCACGACCAGCGCGACCGCCAGCCCGGCCAGGCTCAGCACCGCCCAACCGCGCGGGGTCACCACCCCACCCCGCCGTCGCGACCCGTCCGCGTCATGCCTCTCCCCTCCACCGTGACCGCCCATCCTATTGCCCGATCCCGGCGGATCAGCTCCGGTGCCCACCGACCGTCACCACCGCCCCACCGGCCCGGTCGCACCCGCTCCGGGCGGTCACACCGGCGCGCATGCCGCCGCCGCTCACCGCAGCAGACCGGCGGTGGCGGCGGGCAGCGCCGGCGGGTCGGGTCGGCAGGCCGGGTCGGCGAGGGCTGGGTCGGCGTCGCCGTCGGCCCCGCGTCGGCCTCGGCCTCGGCCTCGGCGGGCGACGCGTGACTCGGCGCGTCGGCGGCCAGGTCGCAGTGCCCAGCAGAGCGATATGACTCCTGGTCATAAATATGACCAGGAGTCATATCGCTCATGATGCGTGTGCCTGCCGGCTCGCGACACGCCCGACGGCGAGGCCCCGGATCACCTGCCCGCAGGGCAGCACGACCCGCGACAGCGGCGAAGCGATCCGTGGCGGGCGCAGCCGGGTCGGTCATCGCCTCGTTCGGGAAGCGTCAGTATGTACACGGCACCCGGCGCGGGAAGCACTGTGGCCACGCCCGTCGGAGCGAATGGCGCGAGGTGACGCGAGGGGGTGCGAGGTGAGGCGAGGTGGGCCGGGCCCGGCGGAAGAACCGGACCGGGGACGGGGCGAGAAGTCCGGGCGGGTGGTCAGGCCACCCGGCGGCGGGTCGAGCGGCGGGGCGCCGGGGCCGGCGCGGACGGCACCACCTGCACCTCGAAGCCGGCCCGGGCGAACACCTCGATCGCCCGGTGCTCGGCAGGGCCCAGGTCGGCCGTCGGCGAGTCGGGGTCGAGCAGCGCGGTCACCAGGCAGCCGGAGCAGCCGGCACCGCGGATGCCGCAGGTGTCGCAGTCGATGAGCATCAACGCCTCCTGACGGGTCGCCGGTGGCGCTCGGGGAAGGGACCACCACCGTCGGTCACCGGAAGGCTAACCCTCGGGTATGACAGAACCGGACAACGAGGCAGCAGCCACCCGGAAAACGATCATCCAGCCACCAGTGCGCCGAAGTGGCGCGATCGGAACGCCGGTCAGGAGCGGGCGAGGCGGCGCAGCAGGGAGTCGGCCCCGAGCGGGTACGCGCCGTGCCGGCGTACCCCGTCGGCGACCTCGCGGTCCGAGGAGACCACCACCACCGGGCGGCCGGCCGGTTCGGCGCGGACCAGCCGCCGGATCAGCTCGTCGGCGGTCTCCCCCTTGCGGGAGAAGAGCACCCGCACGCCACGCGGCGCGGGTGGGAGGCCGTGGATCCGCTCGGCCCCGTCGAAGACGACGGTGACCTCGTCCCCGGTCTGCGCGGCGATGCCACCCAGCCCGGTGATCAGCCGCTTGCGCTGCTGCTCCAGCGACATCTCGCCGAAACCGCGCTTGGTGACGTTGTAGCCGTCCACCACGAGGTGCGCCCGGGGCAGGGCGAGGAGCTGGTCGAGACGCGCCGGGTCGTCCGTGTCCCGGGCCCGGGTCGCGGCGCCGGCCGGCGCGGCCCCCGGCTGGTCGGCGAACGCGTCGGCGACGAAGTCCGCCGGCAGCGTGTCCACCGGGTCGAGCGCCAGCTCGCGGCGCAGCCCGACCGCGGCCTGCCCGATCGTCGCCAGCAGCAGCCACAGCCGGGCGTCGTC
>NZ_CADEAU010000558.1 GCF_902825405.1 Micromonospora maritima
GCCAGCGCGCCACCGGCGACCAGGACCCCGGTGTCGCCGTCGCGGCCACCGGCGCCGGCCTGCGCGCCACCGATCGGGGTGACGGTGAACGTGGCGCTGCCGCCGTCGCTGCCGTCGCCGCAGGTCGCGGCGACCGTGTACGTGCCCAGCGTGAAGCCGGCGGTGAACAGTTCGGCGCTCAGCCCGCCCCCCGCCGCCGCCGTGGTGGACCGGACGTTCTGGTCGCGGTCGGGCCCGGTGACCCGGAAGATCGCGTCACCGGCGTTCGGGTTGCACGTCGTGGTGAGCACCACGGTGCCGCCGACCGGGGTGGTGGCGGGTGAGACTCTGGTGTCCGCCAGCGCGGCAGCCGGGAGCAGCAGTGCGCCGAGGCCCACGCCGACCGCCGCCGGTCCGAGAAATGACTGTGCCTTCATCCGCGTCTTCCCTCACTTTTCGTCCGCTGTCTGCGTGGGACGTCGTTCGGGTGGCCAACTCCGTGACTAGCACCGGTGTGGCCAACACTAGGAGGGTTGCGACGGTCACTGGGGGTAATTGAGAAATCTTCGTTGCCGTCCGGTGTCCACCCTCCCGCCGCCCCGACGACGACGGCCCGGACCTGCGTGGAGCGTGTCCGCTCGTCCGATCCGTCCCCGTCTCGCCGGGTGCCGGCGAAGATCTTGGAAGGCAACGGCCCTCGTGAGGGCCGCATTCTTCCAAGATCGCTGCGTGTGGCCGGTGCGGCGCAGCCCGGCCCGTCGGGTGGGACGGCTCACCGGGCTGGCGGCGCCGGCCGGACCAGTCCGGTGTCGTAGGCGAGGACCACCGCCTGGATCCGGTCGCGCAGGCCGAGCTTGGTGAGGATCGCGGAGACGTGGGTCTTCACCGTGGCGGTGCTCAGGTGCAGCCGGGCGGCGATCTCCGCGTTGGACAGCGCCCGCGCGGTCAGCGTGAGCACCTCCACCTCACGGGCGGTCAACGCCGCGAGCGCCCGGTCGGCGGCGGGCGGCGGGCCGGGCAGCCGGCCGGCGAAGCGGTCCAGCAGCCGCCGCGTCACGGTCGGCGCCAGCAGGGCGTCGCCCCGCGCCACCACCCGGACCGCCTCGGCCAGGTCGTTCGGTCGGGTGTCCTTGAGCAGGAAGGCGCTCGCCCCCGCGCGCAGCGCGGCGTAGACATGCTCGTCGACGTCGAACGTGGTGAGCATGACGACCCGGGCGGGGTTGCCGGCGGCCACCAGCTCCCGGGTGGCGGCGATGCCGTCCTGCCGGGGCATCCGCACGTCCATCAGCACGACGTCCGGCCGGGTACGGGTCGCCACCGCGACCGCGTCGACGCCGTCCGCCGCCTCGCCGACCACCGTCAGGTCGGGCCGGGCGTCGAGGACCATCCGCAGCCCGGCGCGGATCAGCTCCTGGTCGTCGGCCACCACCACGCGGACCTGCCGCCGGTCCCCGTCCGGCTCGTTCATCGGGCCACCTTCCGTTCGCGACTGCGGGGCTCGCAGGACCGGCTCACTCCTCGCGCTCACCGGGCCGCCCCGACAGGCAGCTGCGCCCGTACCCGGAAGCCGCCGGCGGGCAGCGGGCCGGCGTCGAGCGTGCCGCCGAGCAGCCGGGCCCGCTCCCGCATGCCGACGATGCCGCGTCCCTCGGTCGTCCCGGACCGGCGGGCCGGCGCCGAGCCGTCGTCGACCACCTCCAGCCGGAGCACGCCGCCGCCGCACCGGACGTCGACCTCGGCATGGGTGGCGTGCCCGTGCCGCAGCGCGTTGGTCAGCGACTCCTGCACGATCCGGTACGCCGACAGCTGCACCCCGCCGGGCAGCGCCTCGCCGTCACCCTCCCGGCGCAGCGTCACCGGCAGGCCCACCGCCCGGACGGCGTCGACGAGCGCGTCGAGCTGGGCCAGCCCCGGCTGCGGTCCGTCCGGATCGGACCCGTCGTCGGCGGTCAGCGCGTGCAGCATGGCGCGCAGCTCGGTCAGCGCCGACCGGGCCGCCACGTGGATCGACCCGAGTGCCGCGCGCGCCTGTTCCGGCTGCTGGTCGAAGACGTCCTCGGCGGCGACGGCCTGCACCGCGATCACCGCCACGTGGTGGGCGACCACGTCGTGCAGTTCGCGGGAGATCCGCTCCCGCTCGGTCGCCCGTACCTGCCGCTCCCACTCGCACCGGCGCTGCTCCTGGGCGCGCAGCAGCTCGCCGACCGCCCAGCCCAGGCCCAGCCCGGTCGCCGCGAGCACCATGTCCCGCCAGTCGCCGGTCACCAGCTTCCACGGCGTGGGCGCCACCAGCAGTCCGAGGGCGACGAGTGAGAACCGTGGTGGCCGCAGCCGCGCCACGTAGGACAGCGGCGCCGCCACCAGCCCGAGCCAGCCGAGCTGCGGGCAGAGCGCCTCCAGGCCGACACCGGCCAGCGCGGCGACCGCGAGGGCGTACCCGGGTCGGCGTCGGATCCACAGCAGACAGCTGGCCTGCAGCGCGGCGAGGCCGACCGCGACGGTGGTCCCGCCGGCCGTGGCGGGCCCGGCGTCGGACGCCAGCAGCACGAGCAGGGACACGCCGAGGCAGGCGGCGGCGATGCCGCCGTCGAGCAGCAGCAGGAACCGGGGCCGGGAAGACGCGCACCTCATGTCCCGGATGCTAGGCCGCCGGCCGCCCGGCCCTCATCGGCCGCGAGACGGAGATCCCGGCCGTTGCTGGTTCCCGGGACGGAGTCGGGAACCGGTCGCCGGCGCGATCCGCCGGGCCCGTCGCCGGCCCTAGCGTCGTCGCCAGTCGATCCCACCACAGCGGAGGTACGCGCCGATGCAGACCACGATCCCGAGCACCGCCGTCCGCCCGGCCCGCCGTCGCGACCGGCTGCTCACGGTGCTCGCCGCCACCGTCGCCACGCTGCTGGGCTGGGTGGTCGCGGTGCCGCTCGCCGGGGTGGACCTGACCGCGCGTGCCGGTGGCGGCGGCGAGCAGCGGGTCACCCCGGTGGCGGTCGCCGTCAGCACGCTGCTCGCCGGACTCGCCGGCTGGGCGGTGCTGGCCCTGCTGGAGCGGTTCACCGGCCGGGCCCGGACGATCTGGACCGTGATCGCCGTCCTGGTCTTGCTGGTGTCGCTGCTCGGGCCGGTGGGGGCGGGGGCCGGGCGAGCGGCGACGGTGACGCTGGTGGCCCTGCACCTGGTGGCCGCCGCCGTGCTGGTGCCCGGACTGCGGCGTACCGCCGGCCGTTGACCGCCGGGCCCGGAGCCGCCGCGACGGG
>NZ_CADEAU010000559.1 GCF_902825405.1 Micromonospora maritima
GGCGAGACTGCCAAGCCGCGCCGTCGCCGGCGCCGCCGCGGCGGCGGGGCCGGCACCGACGCACCCGCCGAGGCCACCGCCACCACCGACTGACCAGCACACACACCACGGCCCCCGGACCCGCTCCGGGGGCCGCTCCCTGTCCCCACCCCGGCCCCCGCCGTCGATCATGAAGTTGGCCGCCACCGGCACGGCGTGTCGCGCCGCCAACTTCATGGTCAACGGGGCAGGGCGGGCTGGGCAGGCAGGGCGGGGGACGGGGAAGGATGGAGGGGTTGGGATGCCGGAAGCGTTGGACTCGGCGCTGAGCGAGGTACGGGCGCTGCTGCTGGGCCCGGGACTGACCCGGGCGGTGGCCGCCGGGCGTCGACGCGGGCAGCGCCCCTCGGTGGTCCGCGCCGAGCTGCGCCCGGTCACCCTCAAGGCCGGTCCCCGGTTGCAGATCGCCACCTCCGACGGGGCACGGCCGACCACCCGCAACGTGGCGCCCGGCGCCGAGGCCGGCGCGGCCGTCGACGAGCTGCTCGCCGAACCGTTCGGCAACTGGCACGTGGAGACCGCCGACGCCACGCTCCAGCTCCGGGTCACCAAGTCCGGCGAGGCGCAGGTGCACCGGGCCGCGGCCAGCCGACCGACCGCCGCGGCCGAGGGACACGACCGGGCCAAGGACTGGCTGCTCGACCCGGGAGACCCGCTGTTCGCCGAGATCGGCGGCTCGGCGGCCAAGCGCCGTCAGGTCGACGCGTTCCTCCGGGCGCTGGCGGCCACCCTGCCGGACGACCTCACCGGTCCGCTGCGCGTGGTGGACCTGGGCTGCGGCAACGCCTACCTGACCTTCGCCGCCTACCGCTATCTGACCGGGCGCGGACTGGACGTGACGCTGGTCGGGGTGGACGTCCGCGAGGACCAGCGCCGCCGCAACAGCGAGCTGGCCGAGCGGCTGGGCTGGGCCGACCGGGTGGGGTTCGTGGCCGGCACCATCGCCGAGGCCGCCGTCGATCCCGCCCCCGACCTGGTGCTGGCGCTGCACGCCTGCGACACGGCGACCGACGAGGCGCTGGCCCGGGCGGTGCGCTGGGGTGCCCGCTGGGTGCTCGCCGCACCCTGCTGCCACCACGACCTCGCCGCCCAGCTCCGGTCCCGACCGGCGCCGGCGCCGTACGAGCTGCTCACCCGGCAGGGCATCCTGCGCGAGCGGTTCGCCGACGTGCTCACCGACGCGGTACGCGCCGGGCTGCTCCGGCTGCACGGCTACCGCGCGGAGGTGGTGGAGTTCGTCGACTCCCAGCACACCCCTCGCAACCTGCTCATCCGGGCGCGGCGCACGGCGGGCGCGCCGACGGAGAGCCAGCGGACCGAGTATCGCGAGCTGGTCGACCAGTGGGGCGTCACACCCCGGCTGGAGACGCTGCTCGACGGGGCGGACGGGCGCTAGCGGCGGCGCTCGCCCCGGTTGCGGTCGCCCCGGTCGAGCGTCGACACCCGCTCACCCGGGCCCCGGTTGGTGACCCGCTCGCCCTCCGGCGGAGGGCTGGGGAACGGCACCACCTTCGCCGGCTGGTCGGCGTTGCCGGCGGCGGCGAAGGCGTTCCAGGAGATGTCGACGAGCAGCCGCTTGACCTCCGCGTGCCGGACGGCGGCGTTGCGCTGCAACGCCATCCGGGCGCCCAGCACGACCCCGACCAGCGTGGTGCAGATCGCGCCGGTCGCGGCGATCAGGTGTACGCCGGTCGCCGGGTCGCCCCGCACCGCCAGCACCAGCAGCCAGATCCAGAATCCGAGCGCGAACACGCCGGCCTTGGCCACGAAGAAGAGGCTCACGGCTCCGGGGCGGTAAGGGACAGGGCGGTCCGGCTCGATCATGCTGCTCCTCGTCGTGTCGCTGCCGGGGTCCGTCCAGCTTAGTTGACACCTCGCAACCGTCACGCCCTCGTCAGTCCCGCCGGCGGGACCTTCCGACCGATCAGTCAGTTACTTCCGCGCGCCCGCATACTAGGCTCGGGACGTAGAGCCGGGCCACCGGCGGAAGGGGACAGACCCGCAGGGATGGGCTCCGCAGACGTGTCACCACAGATGGCCTTCGCGCGCTTCGTGCGACGCGCCATCGACGACGCGCGCGAGGAGCGCGGCTGGACGGTCACCGACCTCGCCACCCACACCGGCGTCGGCCGCTCGACCGTGTTCCGCTGGTTGGCCGGCGACTGGCAGGACTACCCCGAGCTGGCCAAGGTGCGCGGCTTCTGCGCCGCCCTCGACCTGCCGGTCGCGGCCGCGTTCCGCGCGCTGGGCCTGCCCGACGCCGGTCCGGTTCCCCGCCGTCGAGGCGCCGAGGACGGCTCGGTGGAGGCCGACGTCCGGGTGATCCTGGAGCGGCTGGCCGACCCGAACGTCCCGGCCGAGGAGAAGCACCACATCCGCGACCTGCTCCGCTACCTGGCCCGCCGACCGGTCCGTCGGGCCGGCTGACCGGGTCAGGCCACGGTCAGCGTGAACCCGGCGGTCCGCACCACGCCCCCGACCTGGAAGTCCAGGAACATCCGGTAGCGGCCCGGCCCCGGCGCGGTCAGCCAGAACGTCACCGCGTCACCGTCGCGTACCGGCTCCGGGTGCACGTGCAGGTAGCCGAGATCGCCCTCGCGCAGCGCCACCAGGTGCCCGTACGCGCCGAGGTAGGGCTCCAGCGCGGCGGCCCCGCCGCCCGCGCCGGTGACCCGGAACCGCAGCGGCACCGACCGCCCCACCTCCGCAGTGCCGGTCCAGGTGGCGGTGAAGCCGTCCACCGTGGCCGAGGTGGCCGCGGCGGGCAGCGGCCGGGGCACGTACGTGCCGGGCACGGTCAGGTCGGCGCCGAGCACCACGGCGACCTGCCGCCCGTCGTCGGCGACCGCGGTGAAGTCCGCGTACATCCGCCACACGCCGGGGTCGAACGGCGTCACCGGCACCGACCAGGTGCCGTCGGCCGCCATCGTCGGGTGCAGGTGCCGGTAGCCGCTGAGGTCCCGGCGGGCCACGATCACGTGCATCGGCTTGTCGTGCACGACCGCGAAGCGGGTGACCGGGCGACGCTGCTCGTCGCGGATCTGGAACCGCAGGTCACCGGCGCGCCCGGCGGCCGGCGCCCCGGCCGACGGCACCAGCGTGTAGCCGGCCGCGCTGATCGACAGGCCGGTCGCGCCGTCTCCACCGCCCTGGGCGACGGTGGCGCCGTCGTGGCTGTGCG
>NZ_CADEAU010000560.1 GCF_902825405.1 Micromonospora maritima
GGCGGGTCGAAGGTGGCGGCGTAGCCGGCGATCTCCCCGTACACCCGGGGTGCGCCGCGGTGGGCGACGGCGTCGGCCCGCTCCAGCACCAGCAGGGCCCCGCCCTCGCCGGGCAGGTAGCCGCTGGCGGCGGTGTCGAACGGCAGGTAGGCCCGGTGCGGGTCGGCCACCGGGCTGACCCGTCCGCTGGCCAGGTGCGACACCCAGCCCCACGGATCGAACGACGAGTCGACCCCGCCGCTGACCACCAGCGCGGTGCCCTTGCGGGCGGTACGCCGGGCGTGCCCGAGCGCGTCCAGCCCACCGGCCTGCTCGGCCACCAGCACCGCGCCCGGGCCGCGCATGCCGTGGCGGATCGAGATCTGCCCGGTGTTGACCGCGTAGAACCAGGCGAACGACTCGTAGACGCTGACGAACTGCGGCCCCTGCGACCACAGCTTGCGGAACTCGCCGTGGGTGAACTGGAAGCCGCCCGAGGCGTTCGACGTGATCACGCCCATGTCGTAGTCGGGGACGTCGTCCGCGCCGACCGCGGCGTCGCGCAGCGCCCACTCGGCGGCGGCCAGGGCCAGCCGGGTCGAGACGTCGGTCTGCGGCAGCAGCCGGTTGGGCAGGTGCGCGGCGGCGTCGAAGTCGGCGATCTGACCGGCGAGCGAGGCCGGGTACCGGCCGGCGTCGAAGCGGTCCAGCGGTGCGATGCCGGAGTGCCCGGCGAGCGTGGCCGACCAGAAGGCGTCCACTCCGAGCCCGTTCGGCGCGACCACACCGAGACCGGTGACGAGGACGGGCACGGTCATCGCCGACCACCCGCCGCGCGCAGCACCATGGCGCTCTGGAACCCACCGAAGCCGCTGCCCACGGTCAGCACCGTGTCCAGCCGCCGCTCCCGCGCGGTGACCGGGACGTAGTCCAGGTCGCACTCGGGATCGGGGGTGGTCAGGTTGGCCGTCGGCGGCACCACGCCGTGCTCGATGGCCAGCGCGCACGCGGCCACCTCGATCGAGCCGATCGCGCCGAGCGAGTGGCCCACCATGGACTTGATCGAGCTGACCGGCACCCCGTACGCGTGCTGCCCCAGGCTGCGCTTGAAGGCGGCCGTCTCGTGCCTGTCGTTCTGCTTCGTGCCGGAGCCGTGCGCGTTGACGTAGTCGACAGCCGTCGGGTCCACCCGGGACTCGTCCAGGGCCACCCGGATCGCCTCGGCCATCTCCCGGCCGTCCTTCTTCAGGCCCGTCATGTGGTACGCGTTGCAGCGGGTCGCGTAACCGGTGACCTCCGCGTAGACGTGGGCTCCCCGGCGGCGGGCGTGTTCGTACTCCTCGACCACGAACATCGCCGCCCCCTCCGCCAGCACGAAGCCGTTGCGGGTGCCGTCGAACGGGCGGGAGGCCCGCTCCGGCTCGTCGTCGCGGGGCGTGGTGGCCTTGATCGCGTCGAAGCAGGCCACCACGATCGGGGTGACCGGGGTGTCCGCCGCACCGGTCAGCGCCACGTCGACGCTGCCCTCGCGGATCAGGTCGGCGGCGTGGCTGACCGCGTCCAGGCCGGAGGTGCAGCCGTCGGAGACCATGGTGACCGGGCCCTCGGCGCCCACCGTCCAGGCCACCTCGGCCGGCATCACGCTGGGGATCATGTAGTCGAACATGTGCGGCGACAGGTAGTCGTGGTCGACGAGCCACCGCCGTCCGCTGTCCGAGAGCACCAGGTACTCCCGCTCCAGGCTGGTCGCGGCGGCCACCGCGCTGCCGAGGCTCACCCCGATCCGGGTCGGGTCGACCTCGGACGGGTCGAGGCCGCTGTCCTCGACCGCCTCCCGGGCGCAGACCACGGCGAACTGGCTCGCCCGGTCCATGCGGCGGATCTCCCGCGGGCTCAGCCCCTCCAGTTCGGGGTCGAAGTCGCACTCGCCGGCCACCCGGGAACGGAACGGCGCGGGGTCGAAGAAAGAGATCCGCCGGGTCGCGGTGCGTCCGCTGGAGATCAGGTCCCAGAACTCCTTGGCGCCGCGCCCGCCGGGGGTGCGGACACCGATTCCGGTGATGACGACTCGGCGGGTCATCGGCGGTCCTCCCGGGCGGTCGGGCGCGCGGGGCGGCCCGGGGCGGAAGCCGGGCGGGATGGGCGATGCGTCACCGGTGGGTCCCTTCGCGACGGCGGGAACGGCGACGCCGGGTCAGGAACCGGCGCCGCGCCCAGCGTCCGGGGCGGCGCTCGAACCGCGCTCGAAACCGGTTCGGTCTCCGGTCCGGCCCGTGCGGCCGCCACCGTCCGCGAGGGCCGGGCGCCCGGCCGCGACGCCCGCCCGGTCGACGTCACCGCCTGAGCCGGGGACGCGAACGGCCCGGAGCGTCGGGTCGACGTTCCGGGCCGTGGCGTGGGCCGTGGCGGGTTACTTCAGGAAGCGGTCGAGCGCGGCCTCGATGGTGCCGCTGTCCGGCGCGGCGTACGACTTCAACGTCACCTTGTTGTACGAGATGAAGCTCGGGCAGCGGCTGGCCGGCGCCGTCACCGTGCCGCCGTCGCCGATCTTCTCACCGGTCTTGGCCGCGTGGAACGTCAGCGTGTACCGCGACGAGATGTAGTTGACCGTGACGACCTTGCCCTCGGTGTTCTTGTACTGGCACTTCTTCGGCGTGCCCTCGCTGCCCTCGACCACCTTGAGGCAGCCGATCACGGACGCGGTCGCGAAGTCCGCCGACTTGGTGTAGTAGCTCTTGTCCGAGCTGAACGACTTCTGCGACCAGAACGTGGGCCGGTCGGGGGCGTTGGAGAAGACGAACGCCTTCGCGCTCGACGGCCCGGTGTACGGGGCGGCGTTGAGGATCGCGCCGCCCTCGCAGACCGCGGACATCTCGCTGGAGTAGCGGGCGGTCAGCGCATCGTTGTTGGACGGCTCGTCCGGCCCGGTCGACGCCGGCCCGGACTCGCTGGGTGCCGCGGTCGGCGTGCCCGGTCCCGGGGTCGCGCTGCCGGAGGCGACCGGCTTCGGGTCGTCCTCGTCCCCGCCGAAGGCGACGTAGGCGAGCCCGCCGCCGCAGCACAGCAGCGTCAGCGTGACCGCGCCCGCGACCAGGCCAACGATCAGGCCCTTCGTCATCCCCCGCTTCGGCGGTACCGGCGCGAACGGCGCGGGCTGCCCGGGATAGCCGCCCGGCGCGGCCGGCTGACCCGGGTACGGCGCCGCGGGCTGGGCGCCGTACGGCGCGCCGGAGCCC
>NZ_CADEAU010000561.1 GCF_902825405.1 Micromonospora maritima
CACCCCGGGGAAACCGGCGGTTCCTAGCGTCCCTCCCGTCACCGACGAGGAGGAGCCGCCGTGAGCACGCTCGCCCCCAGCACCAGCACCAGCACCAGCAGCAGCACCAGCAGGTAGAACATCAGCGCCAGCCAGAGGTAGCCCGGCCAGGCCAGCCAGTACCAGCCGTTCCTCGTGCCGGCCATGGTCGCCGGCACGAGCAGGGCGAGCAGCGCCACCACGGCCGCGCCGAGCCGGCGCCACCGACCCGGGCGGGTGGTGTCCCGCACCAGTCGCTTCCACAGGTAGAAGTGGATCAGGCCGATGACGAGCACGACGAAAACCAGGAATGTCGCCATCGCCAACACGTCGGCCTCCCTCAGCCGCCCGCGAAGGGCGGCAGCACGTCCACCGTCACCCCGGCCGGCAACAGTGCCTGACGATCATGACAGGCCACGCCGTCGACCAGGAAACTCGCCGCCTTCAGCACCACGGCCAGGCGCTCGCCGTGCCGGGCGGCCAGGTCGTCGAGGAGTTCGTCCAACGACCGGCCCGCGGATGCGGTCTCCTCCGCGCGACCGGCCGCGGCACGCGCCCCGGCGAAGTAGCGGACAGTCAGTTCCACCCTCACCCTCCGATCGCGGACATCGGCCGGGCGGGCTGGAGGAAGGTCGGATCGTCGATGCCGTGGCCGGCCCGTTTCGCCCACATCGCGGCGCGCCAGCGTCGGGCCAGCTCGTCGTCGTCGGCGCCGCCGCGCAGCGCCGCCCGCAGGTCGGACTCCTCGGTGGCGAAGAGGCAGTTGCGCACCTGACCGTCGGCGGTGAGCCGGGTGCGGTCGCAGTCGCCGCAGAACGGCCGGGTCACGCTGGCGATCACTCCGACCCGGGCCGGACCGTCGTCCACCAGCCAGGTCTCGGCAGGTGCGGCGCCCCGCTCCGCGGGATCGGGGCGCAACGCGAACTCGCTGCGCAGGGCGGCCAGGATCTCGTCGGCGGTGACCATGGTCGAGCGGTCCCAGCCGTGCTGCGCGTCGAGCGGCATCTGCTCGATGAACCGCAGCTCGTAGCCGTGCGCCAGGGCGAACCGGAGGAGAGCCGGCGCCTCGTCGTCGTTGACCCCGCGCATCAGCACCGCGTTGATCTTCACCGGCGTCAGCCCGGCCTCCGCCGCGCCGGCCAACCCGGCGAGCACGTCGGCGTGCCGGTCCCGCCGGGTCAACGTGGCGAACCGGGCCGGGTCGAGCGTGTCCAGCGAGACGTTGACCCGGTCGAGACCGGCGGCGCGCAGCGCCGGCGCGAGACGGGCCAGCCCGATGCCGTTGGTGGTCACCGAGACGCGTGGCCGGGGCGTCAGCGCGGTGACCGCCGACACGATGCCGGGCAGGCCGGGCCGGATGAGCGGCTCACCGCCGGTGAAGCGCACCTCGGTGACGCCGAGGCGGCCCACCGCGACGCCGACCAGCCGGACGATCTCGTCGTCGGTCAGCAGCTGTGGGCCGGCCAGCCAGGGCAGGCCCTCGGCCGGCATGCAGTAGGTGCACCGCAGGTTGCACTTGTCGGTCAGCGAGACCCGCAGGTCACGGGCGACGCGACCGTACCGGTCGGCGAGGACCCCGTCGGCCGTCGTCCGGGGGGCGGTCATCTGTCGACCGTAGCGCGTCGGACGCCCCGCAGCGCGGCGCGGGCGGCGGAGACCACCGCGTCCGCGTACGCCGTGCCGAAGAGCGCGGTGTGCACCAGCAGCAGGTGGAGCTGGTGCAGCGGCACCCGCTCCCGCCAGCCGTCGGCCGGCGGCCGGACCTCCCGGTAGGCGGCCAGGATCCGCTCCAGGTGCGGCGGGCCACCGAAGAGAGCCAGCTGGGCGAGGTCGGTCTCGCGGTGGCCGCCGTGCGCGGCGGGGTCGACCAACCAGACCCGGCCGTCGGCGCCCCAGAGCAGGTTGCCGGGCCAGAGGTCGCCGTGCACCCGGGCCGGCGGCTCGTCGCCGCCGAACTCGTCGATCCGGTCGACGACCTGCTCGACCAGGGCGGCCCCGGTGCCGTCGAGCCCTCCGCCGTCGACCGACAACCGCAGGTAGGGCAGCAGTCGGCAGCGGGCGAACCAGTCCGACCACGGGCCGGGATCGGGGGTGTTGTCCTGCGGCAGCGCGCCGATGAAGCCGGTCCACTCCGCACCGAACGAGGTCGCGCCGGACGTGTGCAGGCCGGCCAACCCGCGCCCGAACGCCTCCGCGGCCTCCGGCGTCGGTTCGCCCGGCTCCACCCAGTCGAGCGCGAGCAGGTCGGGCAGCGCGACCAGCACCTCCGGCACCGGCACGGCGTCGGCCTCGCGCAGCCACCGCAGCCCGGCCGCCTCGGTGGCGAAGAAGCCCTCCGGGACCGGCCGCGCCGACCGTTCCGGCCAGGTCTTCGCGAAGACGGAGTGCCCGTCGTCCAGGGTGAGCCGGGAGGCGGTGCAGATGTCGCCGCCGGAGACCGGCGTCTCCCGGATCCGCTGATGGGTCAGGAACGTCGGCAGGTGCTCCGGGTGTGCCCGCAGGTACGCCAGGTCCATGAGCGCAAGGTAGCCGGTACCTGGGACAGCCGTGGACCGTGTCGGAACCGTGGCGCCCGTCGATCGCCGCTCACCTGCGCCGATACGCTCCGTATCTGTGGATGGACCGCGTGTCGTCCACAGGGCCGGACGCGGGAACCGACGACGCCGCACGCTCCCGGCATGAACTCCACCGAGCGCCCACGCCTCTCCGTCCGCTCGCCCGGCGACCTCGTCGCGGCCGTGCCCTACCTGCTCGGCTTCCACCCGGCCGACAGCGTGGTGGTGGTCGCGGTACGCGGCCGGCGGGTGGTCTTCGCCGCGCGCGGCGACCTGCCCGAGGCCGGCGCCGACCCCGCACCGGCGGCCCGGCACCTGGCCGAGGTGGTGGCCCGCCAGGACGCCGACGCCGCCACGGTCGTCGGCTACGGTCCGGCCGCCCGGGTGACCGGCACCGTGGACGCGGTCGGCGACGCGCTGGACTCGGCCGGGCTGATCGTCCTCGACGCGCTGCGGGTCACCGACGGCCGGTGGTGGTCCTACCTCTGCGCGGAGCCGGCCTGCTGCCCGGCCGACGGCACCCCCTACGACCCGGTCGCCAACCAGGTCAGCGCGGCGGCGGTGTTCGCCGGTCAGGTCGCCCTGCCCGACCGGGCCGCGCTGGCCGCCCAGGTGGCCGCGCTCGATGGCCCGGTCCG
>NZ_CADEAU010000562.1 GCF_902825405.1 Micromonospora maritima
TTCGCCATCCGCCGCCGCTCCGGCCCCGGAGGTGCGGCGTCCGCGCCGACCGGCGGCTCGTCGGTGATCAGATCGGCGGGGACGAGCACCGAGGCGGTGGTGCCGGCCGGTCCGGCCGGCCGCAGCTCCACCCGCACGCCGTGCCGGGCGGCCAGCCGGGCCACCACGAACAGGCCCAGCCGGGCGCTGTCGGCCGGGTCGAACTCCGGCGGGGCGGCCAGCTTGCGGTTGGCCGCCGCCAGGGCCGGGGGTGACATGCCCAGGCCGCGGTCGGTGATCTCCACGGTGTACCCGCCGGGGACGGTCCGCCCGGTGACGTCCACCCGGGTGCCCGGCGGGGAGAACGCGGTGGCGTTCTCGATCAGCTCGGCGAGCAGGTGGATCACGTCGCCGACGGCCCGGCCGAGGACCCCGGCGGGCTGCACCTCGCCCACGTCGACCCGGTCGTACGCCTCGACCTCGGAGATCGCCCCGCGCATCACGTCCACCGCGGCGACCGGGCGGCGCCAGCCCCGCCCGGGCGCGGCACCGGCGAGGATGACCAGGTCCTCGGCGTGCCGGCGCAGCCGGGTGGCCAGGTGGTCGACCTGGAACAGCCCGGCCAGCTCGTCCGGGTCCTCGGTGCGCCGCTCCAGCCGGTCCAGCAACGCCAACTGCCGGTGCACCAGGCCCTGGCTGCGGCGGGCCAGGTTGAGGATGACCTCGTTGAACCCGCGACGCAGGGTGACCTCGTCCACCGCGGCCCGCACCGCGGTCCGCCGCACCTCGTTGAAGGCGTGCGCCACCTGGCCGATCTCGTCGCCGCCGTGGTCGAGTTCGGGGGCCTCCCGGTCGACGTCGACCTCCTCGCCCCGGCGCAGCCGCGCGACCACGTCGGGCAGCCGCCGCTCGGCCATCTCGGTCGCGGCGCTCCGCACGCCGGTCAGCCGGTGCGCCAGCGACCGGCCGACCCGCAGCACCACCAGGACGCAGGCCACGACGGCCACCAGGCCCAGCACGCCGGCGGCGGCGAGCTGGACGAGGATGCGCACGGCCATCGGCACCGACCGTTCGGCCAGGCCGTCCGCGCCGCGCAGCTCGAAGTCGCGCAGCCCTTGCCAGACCTCGGCGTGGCTGCTCTCCCAGGCCCGTACGTCGAACCGGGCGGGCAGCTCGGTGGAGCGGATCAGGGCGTCCTGGAGCGCGCGCAGCCGGAGGAAGCCCGGCCCCTCGGTCAGCCGCTGGTAGCCGGCGCGCTCGTCGGGCGGCAGGTCGGCGACCGCGTTCTCGGCCAGGAAGCGCTGGTTCTCGACGGTGCGTACGAGCTGTTCGTGCTCGCCCTCGGCGTACCGGCCGGCCACGACCGCGCCGGCGAGCAGCGCGTCGGCCTGGCCCAGCAGCTCGCGGGAGCGGCCCAGGGCGGTGAGCGCCGACGCCTCCCGGTTGAGCTGGACGTCGGGCAGCGCGGCCATGGCGGAGAACGCCTGGAAGGCGGAGCCGACCATCCCGCTGTAGAGGCCGACCGCGCCGGCCCGGTCGACCTTCCGGTCGTCGATGAAGGCCCGCCCCGCCGGCAACGCCTCCAGCGCGGAGCCCAGCTGGTCGAGCCGGGCGTCGAGCTGGTCGTCGGCCGCGTCGCGCAGGTCCTCGCCGTCGATCCGGCGGCGCAGCTCGGCCACCGCCCGGTCGGTGCGGGCCCGCTGCTCGCGCAGCTCCGGCAGGGTGCCGTCACCGGCGAGCTGCACCACCGAGAGCCGCCGTTCCCGTTGCAGCTCGGCGACCACGGTCTCGCCCGGCCGGCCGAGGTCGTAGAGGAGGGTACGCGCGGCGAGCAGGTCGAGCGCGGGGCCGAAGGCGAGCGTGGTCGCGAAGATCCACAGCGCCAGCAACCCGGTCACCGGACCGATGACCAGCGCGGTCAGCTTGGCGCGGATCGGCCAGTCGCGGGTGTTCAATCAGACCTCGCCCGGGAAGGTGTCGCTGGGTGGCGCCGGCAGCGGCCGCCAGGTCGCCGGCCACGACGCCGGGCCCCGACCCGGACGCCTTGGGCAGGATACGTAATCCCGGACGGATGCACTACCGGCCGTCTCGCCGCTCACTACGGTCCGGAACGGTCACGCGGGACACCGATGGACCCCGGCGCCGCGCCGTTAGGGCGTCGCCGAACCACCCACCTTTCGCAGGCCGCGCGGAAAGTGCCCCGGAACGGGATTGGCGATCACCCGCACGAGGGAATACCAGCGGCGAAGGAGGAGCCATGTCGCCCACCCAGGTAGTCGTCATAGTCATCGTCGTCGCCGTCATCGCCGCGCTGGTCGCGCTCGCCGTGGTCGCCAACCGCCGGCGGGCCCTCAAGCAGCGCTTCGGCCCGGAGTACGACCGGGTCGTCGCCGAGCAGGACAGCCGGGGCGCCGCCGAGCGCGAGCTGCGCGAGCGCGAGCGCCGGCACGCCGAGCTGGAGCTGACCCCGCTCAGCCCGGAGTCCCGGGCCCGCTACGCCGCCGCCTGGGAGGACCTCCAGGTGCGCTTCGTCGACTCGCCGGCGGAGACCGTCGGCGACGCCGACGAGCTGGTCGGCCGCCTGATCGCCGAGCGCGGATACCCCACCGGCGACTTCTCGGACCAGATCGCCCACCTCTCCGTCGAGCACGCCCGCACCCTGACCCACTACCGGGACGCCCACGAGATCCGGCAGCGCAACGAGCGCGGCGAGGCCGGCACCGAGGACCTCCGGCAGGCGCTGGTGCACTACCGGGCCCTCTTCGCCGACCTGCTCGGCGAGGACCCGGTCGGCCAGCAGGCGCCGGAGCAGCGCCACCCCGACCACGAGCACGACGCCACGAGCCGCTGAGGAGCCGCCGCCATGCGCCAGGAAGAGCAGCAGGTCACACAGGACCACCCCGAGGCCGTACGGTCCGCGCCGGTGCCGGTCCCCCCGCCGGGCGACCACACCGACGCCGACCGGTCGGGGACCGACCGCGCGGACCGGGCCGACGTGCCCGAGGACGTGCTCGACGACCGGGGCACCTTCGACGACCCGGCCGTCACCGACCGGCGGGACGCGGACCTCGACGAGACCCGCGGGTACGACGCCGGCGAGCTGCGGGACGCGGCCGACCGGACGGACGACGCGGACACCACGCGCGACGCCGACGGCCGGCCGGAGTTCCACGAGCCGGCGCCGCTGCCGACCGCGTTCGGGGCGGCCACGGTGGAGATCGGAAGAGCACA
>NZ_CADEAU010000563.1 GCF_902825405.1 Micromonospora maritima
CGCGCGGCCTGCTGGCGCAGGGCGGTGCGGGTCCGGCCGGTGACCAGCACCGGCGCCGTCCGGTCGGCCGGGGTGGCCGGCTCCGGGGCCTCCTCGGCGGGCTGTTCCAGGATCAGGTGGGTGTTGGTGCCGCTCATCCCGAACGAGGACACGGCGGCGCGGCGGGGCCGGTCGACCGCCGGCCACGGCGTCGGCTCGGTGACCAGGCGGACCGCGCCGGCGGTCCAGTCGACGTGCGGCGTGGGTTCGTCGACGTGCAGCGTGGCCGGCACGATCCCGTGCCGCATGGCGTGGACCATCTTGATGATCCCGGCGATGCCGGCGGCGGCCTGGGAGTGGCCGAGGTTCGACTTGACCGACCCGAGCAGCAGCGGCGTGTCCCGGTCCTGTCCGTACGTGGCCAGCAGCGCCTGCGCCTCGATCGGGTCGCCGAGCACGGTGCCGGTGCCGTGCGCCTCCACCACGTCCACCAGGTCGGGGGTGAGCTTCGCGCCGGCCAGCGCCGCCCGGATGACCCGCTGCTGGGAGGGGCCGTTCGGGGCGGTCAGGCCGTTGGACGCGCCGTCGGAGTTCACCGCCGAGCTGCGGATCACCGCGAGCACCGGGTGGCCGTTGCGGCGGGCGTCGCTGAGCCGCTCCAGCAGCAGCATGCCGACGCCCTCGGACCAGCCGGTGCCGTCGGCGGCGGCGGCGAACGACTTGCACCGCCCGTCGGCGGCCAGCCCGCGCTGGCGGGAGAACTCGACGAACGGGCCGGGGGTGGCCATCACCGTCGCGCCGCCGGCCAGCGCCAGCCCGCACTCGCGTTCCCGCAGCGCCTGGCACGCCAGGTGCACCGCGACCGACGACGACGAGCAGGCGGTGTCCACCGTGATCGACGGCCCCTCCAGGCCGAACGTGTACGCGAGCCGGCCGGAGACCACGCTGGCGGCGGTGCCGGTGAGCACGTACCCCTCGGCGTTCGGCGCGCGGTGCAGCACGGCGGCGTAGTCCTGGCCGGACGTCCCGACGAAGACGCCGGTGCGGCTGCCGCGCAGCGACAGCGGTGCCAGCCCGGCCCGTTCGAACAGCTCCCAGGTGACCTCCAGCAGCAGCCGCTGCTGCGGGTCCATGGCGACCGCCTCGCGGGGGGACACGCCGAACAGCGCGGCGTCGAACTGCCCGGCGTCGGCCAGGAACCCGCCGGACGCGGTGTACGAGGTGCCGGCGTTCTCCGGGTCGGGGTGGTGCAGCAGGTCGAGGTCCCAGCCCCGGTCGGCGGGGAAGTCGCCGATCGCGTCGCCGCCGTCGGCGACGAACCGCCACAGCTCCTCCGGGGTGGTGATCCCGCCGGGGTAGCGGCAGCTCATCGCCACCACGGCCACCGGCTCGGACTCCTGGGCGGTGACCTCGCGCAGTCGCTGGCGGGTCTGGTGCAGCTCGGTGACGACCCGGGTCAGGTACTCCCGGAGCCGCTGCTCGTCCCCCGCCGGTCCGGTGCTGCCCACTGCCGTGTCCGCCATGGTCGATCTCGCTCCCTGGTGTGCCACGCGTGCCTCAGGACAGCCCGAGATCGCGGTCGAGAAGGTCGAAGAGCTCCTGGTTGCTGGCCGTCCGCAACCGGTCGGCCACGTCGCCGGCCGGCTCGTCCGGTTCGTCGGCGCCGAGGCGTTCCAGCAGCCGTTGCAGCCGCATGGTGATCCGCACCCGGCCGAGGTCGTCGCGCTCGCGCAGCGCGAGCGCCTCCTCCAGCCGGTCCAGTTCCTCGCCGGTGGGCAGCTCCCCCGCCGACGCCTCGTCGACGAGCTGGGCGCGCAGGTGCTCGGCGAGGGCCTGCGGGGTCGGGTAGTCGAACACCACCGAGCTGGCCGGGGCGAGGCCGGTGAGCCGGGCCAGCCGGCCGCGCAGCTCCACCGCGGTCAGCGAGTCGAAGCCGAGGTCCCGGAACGGCCGGTCGGCGTCGAGGGCGTACGGGCTGTCGTGGCCGATCACCTCGGCCGCGGCGGCGCGGATCAGGTCCACCAACAGCCGGTTCTGCTCCGTGGTGGTGAGGTCGGCCAGGCGCTTGCGCAGCGCGGCGAACGTCTCCGTGCCGCCGGTGTCGGCCGGGTCGCTCGCGCCGGCCGGCGTCGCCACCTCGGGCAGGTCGGCGATCAGCGGGCGGGGCCGGGCGGCGGCGAAGACCGGGGCGAAGCGCGCCCAGTCGACGTCGGCGACGGTGAGCACCGTGCCGTCGCCCTCGATCGCGGCTCGCAGCGCGGCCAGTGCCGGTTCCCGGTCCAGCAGCGTGACGCCGCGCCGGCTCATCGCGGCGGCATGGTCGGCGCTGACCATGCCGCCACCGGCCCACGGTCCCCAGTCGACCGACACGACCCGGGCCCGTCCGGCCGGGCGGGACTGCGCCCACGCGTCGAGGAAGGCGTTGCCCGCCGCGTACGCGCCGTGGTCGCCGACGCCCCAGGTGGCGGCGATGGAGGAGAAGTAGACCACCAGCTCCAGCGGCTCCGGGTCGAGCAGCTCGTCGAGGTGGCGGGCGCCGGCGATCTTGCCGGAGACCACGTCGGCCAGTTCGTCGGTGGTGACCGCGCGCAGCGGGTTGAGCCGGCCGACACCGGCGGCGTGCACGACGGCCCGGACCGGATCGCCGGCCGCGGCCAGCCCGTCCAGCAGCCCGGCCACCGCCGCCCGG
This sequence comes from Micromonospora maritima, assembly GCF_902825405.1. GTDB lineage: Bacteria > Actinomycetota > Actinomycetes > Mycobacteriales > Micromonosporaceae > Micromonospora > Micromonospora maritima. The sequence goes on from NZ_CADEAU010000563.1 coordinate 2,669, forward strand.
TCGGCCACGTCACACGCGGCCACGGTCACCCGCACACCCCGCTCCCGCAACCGCTCCACCAGTTCCGTCGCACCGGGGGCGTCTTCACCGCGCCGGCTGGTCAACACCAGGTGCTCCGCGCCCACACCGGCCGCCCACTGCGCGACCCGACCGCCCAGCGCACCGGTACCACCGGTCACCAGCACCGTGCCCGCGAACCGGAACTCCCGCCGCACCGGATCACCGGAGGCCCGCACCAACCGCCGCCCGAACACCCCGGACGACCGCACCGCCACCTGATCCTCGACCCCACCGGCCAGCACACCGCAGACCCGCCGCACGGCCCGCTCGTCCAGCTCGGCCGGCAGGTCGATCAGCCCGCCCGAGAGTCGCGGCTCCTCCAGCGCGACGACCCGGCCGAGGCCCCAGGTGCCGGCGGCGACCGGGTCGACCGGGCGGTCGGACGCGCCGACCGCGACCGCGTCCCGGGTCAGCCACCACACCGGCCCGGCCAGAGATCGGAAGAGCGTCGTGTAGGGAAAGAGTGTTCAGAGCGGTGTAG
>NZ_CADEAU010000564.1 GCF_902825405.1 Micromonospora maritima
CGGCGCGTCCCGGGCCACCGACGGCGTACGCTCCGCGAGCCGCCCGGCCGCGGCCCGGCGTACCGCGGCCGGTGGCGCGGTCAAGCGGCTCACCGCACCCCAACCCCGGCGCTTCACCGGGCGCGCCACCGTGCTGTTCGCGGTGTTGATCGCGCTCGCCCTGGGCTACACCTATCCGGTCCGGGTCTATCTGGACCAGCAGGCCGACATCGAACGGATGGAGGCCGCGCAGGCCGCGCAGCGCGCCGAGATCGACCGGCTCACCGCCGAGGCGGCCAAGTGGAAGGACCCGGAGTACGTCAAGACGCAGGCCCGGGAGCGGTTCTTCATGGGCAAGCCCGGCGAGACGCTGCTGGTGGTGCTCTCCGACCCGGACGGCGCCGCCAAGGACGCCGGCAAGGGGACCAGGACGGGGGCGCCGAAGCCGCCCGACCCCTGGTACGACACCCTGTGGTCGAGCGTGCGGGCGGCCAACGCCGAGCGCCAGGACAAGTGAGCTTTGATTCGAGAGGCACAACCTTGAGCGTCGTACCACCGCAGGAGCCGGCGGCGGACTCCGTACCCCCGCCGGAACGTCAGCCGGCCACCGAGGCCGACCTGGCCGCGGTGGCCGCGCAGCTCGGACGCCCGCCGCGCGGCACCCGGGCGGTGGCCCACCGGTGTCCGTGCGGCCTGCCCGACGTGGTGGAGACGACGCCCCGGCTGGCCGACGGCACGCCCTTCCCGACGCTGTTCTACCTGACCTGCCCGCGCGCAACGGCGGCGTGCAGCCGGCTGGAGTCGGCCGGGCTGATGAAGGAGATGGCCGACCGGCTGGCCGAGGACCCCGAGCTGGCCGCCCGTTACCGGGCCGCGCACGAGGACTACCTGGCCCGCCGGGAGGCGATCGGCGAGGTGCCGGAGATCGCCGGCATCTCGGCCGGCGGCATGCCGGGACGGGTGAAGTGCCTGCACGTGCACCTGGGCCACGCGCTCGGCGCCGGCCCGGGGGTGAACCCGTTCGGCGACGAGACGCTGGCGCTCGTGGAGAAGTGGTGGGCCGCCGGCCCCTGCGTGGACGTGCCCGCGGCGGAGTGAGATGAGCACCGCCGACGAGGTCGTGGTCCGCCGGGCCCGCACCGGTGACGTACGCGGCATCCGCCGGCTCGTCGACACCTACACCGACGACCGGCGGCTGCTCAGCAAGGCCACCGTGACGCTCTACGAGGACGTGCAGGAGTTCCGGGTGGCGGTCACCCCGGACGGCACGGTGGTCGGGTGCGGCGCGCTGCACGTCATGTGGGAGGACCTGGCGGAGATCCGCACGGTGGCGGTCGACCCGTCCTGCCGGGGGCACCGGATCGGGCACCGGATCGTCGGCGAGCTGATCGACGCGGCGCGGGAGGTCGGGGTCGCGCGGATCTTCGTGCTCACGTTCGAGACCGGCTTCTTCGGCAGCTTCGGGTTCCGCGAGATCGACGGCGCCCCGGTCCCGCAGCCGGTCTACGAGCAGTTGCTCCGCTCGTACGACGAGGGTGTGGCGGAGTTCCTCGACCTGGAACGGGTCAAGCCCAACACCCTCGGCAACAGCCGCATGCTCCTGCGCCTCTGACCGGTCGGGGCTGCCGTAGGGTGGCAGCCGTGAGCGCGCGTGTGGCTGCCATCGACTGCGGCACCAACTCCATCCGACTGCTGATCGCGGACCTGCCGGACCCGTCCGCGGGGGAGTCGGCGCCGCTGGTGGACGTGAGCCGGCGGATGGAGATCGTCCGGCTGGGACAGGGGGTCGACCGGACCGGCCGGCTCGCCCCGGAGGCGATCGAGCGGACCCGGGTGGCGCTGGCCGACTACGCGGCCGAGATCGAGAAGTCCGGCGCCGACCGGGTGCGGATGTGCGCCACCTCGGCCTCGCGCGACGCCTCGAACGCCGGCGACTTCCGGGCCATGGTCGAGCGCACCCTCGGGGTGGCGCCCGAGGTGGTGACCGGCGACGAGGAGGCCCGGCTGTCCTTCACCGGCGCGGTGCGTGGCCTGCCCGCCGACGCCCGGTCGCCGTACCTGGTGGTCGACATCGGCGGCGGCTCGACGGAGTTCGTCGTCGGTGACCGCGAGTCCGGCGTGCGGGGCGCGATCTCGGTGGACATTGGCTGCGTCCGGATGACCGAGCGGCACCTGCACGGCGATCCGCCCGGCCCGGCGGAGATCGCCGCCGCCGAGGCGGACGTCGCCGCAGCGGTGGACCGGGCGCTGGCCGCCGTGCCCGGCCGGGAGGCCGCCACGCTGGTCGGGCTCGCCGGCTCGGTCACCACCGTGGTGGCCCTGGCCGAGGGGCTCCGGGAGTACGACCCGGGCCGCATCCACCACGCCCGCGTCCCCTACGAGCGGGTGGCCTCGGTGACGGCCTACCTGCTCGGCGCCACCCGGGAGCAGCGACTGGCCGAGCCGGTGATGCACCCCGGCCGGGCCGACGTGATCGGCGCCGGCGCGCTGGTGCTCCGGATCATCATGGAACGGGCCGGCATGCCCTCCGTCATCGCCTCCGAGCACGACATCCTCGACGGCATAGCCTGGTCCCTCGCCTAACCCTCAGGGCCCCGGCCGTCGCCCCGCCCCGCGACCGCTGAAGCCGGGGTGTGTCGTTGACGGTATTCTGCAATGCGCAGTAGTGTGCGGAGCGTGGATACGACGCAGCTTCTCAAGGGTGTCCTCGACCTGGCCGTGCTCGCCGTGCTCAAGGACTCCGACGGCTACGGCTACGACATCCTGCGCCGGCTGCGGGAGGCGGGCCTGACCGAGGTCGGCGACGCCTCGGTCTACGGCACCCTGCGCCGGCTCTTCGCGGCCGGCCTGCTGACCACCTACGTGGTGCCGAGCGAATCCGGACCGCACCGCAAGTACTACTCGTTGAACGCCTCGGGGCGGGACCAGCTCACCCGCTCCGGCAAGACCTGGCGCTCGTTCGCCACCACCATGGACGCGCTGCTCGACGATCGGGGGATGGCGGCATGACCGTCACTGGGCAGGAGATCACGGACTACGTCGACCGGGTGCGGGCCGCGCTCGCCGACCTGCCGCCGTCCGTGCGGGACGAGTTGACCGAGGACCTTCCGGAGCACCTGGCCGAGGTCGCCGCCGAGGGCGACGGCGCCCTGGTCGACCGGCTCGGCCCGCCGGAGGCGTACGCGGCCGAGCTGCGGACCGTGGCCGGCGCGGAGCCGGGACGGCGGC
>NZ_CADEAU010000565.1 GCF_902825405.1 Micromonospora maritima
GGCGGCTGACCGTCGGGCCGACGCGGGACGGCGAGCAGGTGGACGCCGACGCGGTGCTGCTCGCGGTGCCGGCCCGACCGGCCGCCCGGCTGCTCGCCGGCGCGGCGCCGGTGGAGGCGGACACCGTCGGGGCGTTGGACTACGCCAGCGTCGCCCTGGTCACGCTGGCGCTGCCCGGCCCGGACCTGCCGGAGCTGTCCGGCTTCCTGGTGCCGGCCGGCGAGGGCCTGCTGATCAAGGCGTCCACGTTCTTCACCACCAAGTGGGGGCACCTGCGCCGGCCGGACGGGCTGGCGCTGGTGCGCGCCTCGGTGGGCCGCTACGGCGACGAGACGTCGCTCCAGCTCACCGACGAGGACCTGGCCGCCGCCGTGCACCGGGAGCTGTCGGCGGTGCTGGGTGCGCCGCTGCCCACCCCGGTGGCCCGGCACGTGCAGCGGTGGGGCGGGGCGCTGCCCCAGTACACCCCCGGGCACGCCGACCGGGTGGCGGCGGTCCGGACGGCGCTGCGCGCCGCCCACCCGACGCTGGCCCTGGCCGGCGCCGGTTACGACGGCGTCGGCATCCCGGTCTGCGTCCGCTCCGGCGAGACGGCGGCCGAAGAGATCATCACGGCACTGGGAGGATCGGCAGCATGACCGAGCAGACCAACGCGGCGCGGCTGCGGGAGCTCAACGAGACCATCCGCTACACCATGTGGTCGGTGTACCGGGCCACCAGCCCGCTGCCCTCGCTGCGGGAGAACGTCGTCGACGAGGTCGAGTCGCTCTTCGCGGAGCTGGCCGGCAAGGACGTGACGATCCGGGGCACCTACGACGTGGCCGGGCTGCGCGCCGACGCGGACCTGATGATCTGGTGGCACTCGTCGTCCAGCGACGCGTTGCAGGACGCGTACCTGCGGTTCCGCCGCACCACGCTGGGGCGGGCGCTCACCCCGGTCTGGTCGCAGATGGCGCTGCACCGGCCGGCCGAGTTCAACAAGAGCCACATCCCGGCGTTCCTGGCCGACGAGCAGGCGCGCGCCTACCTCTGCGTCTACCCGTTCGTCCGCTCCTACGAGTGGTACCTGCTGCCCGACGCCGAGCGGCGTGAGCTGCTGGCCGAGCACGGGAAGATGGCCCGGGGCTACCCGGACGTGCGGGCCAACACGGTCGCGTCGTTCGCGCTCGGCGACTACGAGTGGATGCTCGCGTTCGAGGCCGACGAGCTGCACCGGATCGTGGACCTGATGCGCGACCTGCGGGCCTCCGGGGCGCGTCGGCACGTGCGCGAGGAGATCCCGTTCTACACCGGCCGGCGGCGCCCGATCGCCGACATCGTCACCTGCCTGGTGTGAAAGGAAGGGCCCCCTGTTAACGCCTCCGGTAGAGGAGGGGCCCCCTCTTAACACCGACGTGTTAAGAGGGGGCCCCTCCTTACTGCGGGGTGGTCAGGCGGACGTGGTGCAGGACAGGATGCCCGGCACCGGGTTGGTGCCGGTGCTGGTGCCGGTGAAGCCGAACGAGGTGCTCGCCCCCGGTGCCAGTGAACCGTTGTACGACACGTTCCGGGCCGTGACGAGCGTTCCGCTCGTGGTCACCGTGGCGTTCCACGCCGAGCTGACCTGCTGCCCGTTCTGGTAGTTCCAGCTCACCGACCAGCCGCGGATCGGCGAACCGCTGCCGTTGGTCACCTTCACCTCGGCCTGGAAGCCGCCGCCCCACTGGCCGGTGACCTGGTACGTGGCGGTGCAGCCGCCGGCGGGGTTCGGCGTGCTCGGCGGGGTGGTCGGGCCGCCCGTCGGCGAGGTGGTCGGCGACGCGGTGGGCGACGCGGTCGGCGAGGTGGTGGGCGACGGGCCGGCCCCGCCGAAGTCGACGTCACTGCACAGGTAGTAGGACTGGTCCAGGTGGCTGGCCTGCCAGATCGTGTAGACGATGTGCCGGCCGGTGCGGCCCGGCGCGTTCGCCGGCACCTGGATCGACACGCCCGAGGTCTCGGGCGTCCACTGGCTGGCCGGCGTGTTGCCGATCTGGCCGACCTGCTCCAGGTCGCTCCAGCGCAGCGGCGTGGTGAGCGCGTTGAAGCCCTGCTTGGTCACGTAGACCCGGATGTAGTCGGCACCGTGGCTGGCCTGGTCGTACAGCTTGATCCGGAAGTTGTTGGAGATCGGGGTGGTCTTCCAGGCGCCGACCGTGTCGAGCGCGTTGTAGCGGCCGCTGGAGGTACGCCCGCCGCTGCACAGCTGCCCGTCCGAGATGGCGCCCTGGTGGTTGCCGGCGACGCCCTCGCGGAACAGCCCGTTCCAGTTCCACATGGCGTTCGGGTCGGCCTGCCAGGCCTGCCAGCACATCGGGTCCTGGGTGGCCATCGCCGGGTTCTGGAAGTCGCTGCCCCAGCGCTGCCAGCAGCCGTAGTTGCGCGACGCCGGGTCGACCACCGACCCGTGCGCCGAGGCCGGGCCGGAGAACGCGGTGGTGAGCAGCGCCGCGACGACCGCGCAGACGCCGAGGATCGCCGCCGCGAGCGGAACGCGACGGCGGTGGGGAGTGGACATGGGAAGCCTCCGGGGTGGGGATGTCGGTGCACGACGCCCGGACTGTCGGGAGTTGCCCTCTCCCGCGTGGCGGCTCCGTCCGCACGCTGCCACAGAAAGCGACAGACGTCAATTAGTTGGGATTCCGGCGCATCGGGGTGTGCGGGATGCCGTCCTCCACGTAGCCGGGGCCGTCGACCACGAAGCCGTGCCCGGCGTAGAACCCCACCAGGTGCGTCTGCGCCTCCAGCACGCACGGCCGGTCGCCCACCACGGCCAGCGCCTCGGTCATCAGCGCGCCGGCCAGGCCCGCGCCGCGGGCCGCCGGCGCCACCACCACCCGCCCGATCCGGGCCACGCCGCCGGGATCGGCCAGGATGCGCAGGTACGCCAGCACGGCGCCGTCGCGGGTCAGCCAGAGGTGGCGGGTGCCGGGCTCGACGTCCCGGCCGTCGAGTTCCGGGTACGGGCAGGACTGCTCGACCACGAACACGTCGATGCGCAGCCGGAGCAGGTCGTGGAAGGTGCGGGCGTCCAGCTCGGTGAACGCCGCGACGTGTGGGTCGACGGACGGTGGCATCCCGCGATGTTAGGTCGCGTCCACCTCGGCGGTGGACTCGACGTCGGGCCGCGCCGGCGCGGCGACCCCGGCGGCGCGGACGCGGCGGGCCACCGTGCCGACCACGCC
>NZ_CADEAU010000566.1 GCF_902825405.1 Micromonospora maritima
GACGCGGGCCAGCGCGCGCAGGCGCGGCTCCGGTTCGACGGCGAGGACCTGGGTCACCGCCGGCGGGTAGTGCGGCAGGTTGCGTCCGTTGCCGGCGCCGACCTCGACCACCCGACCGCGCAACCCGGCGACCAGGCGCCGCCGGTGCGCGGCGACGCCGGCCTCGTCCATGGCGACGCTGGCCCGGGCGAAGATCCGGGCGAAGATCGGGTGGGAGACGGCCATCAGCGCCCCGCCGGCGCGGCGCCGAGGCTGAGCAGGAGCGGACCGGTCGTGCCGTCGACCAGGTCGCCGAGGCGTACTCCGTCGAGGACGGCGAGGAACGCGGCCTGGGCACGGCGCAGCTCGCCGCGCAGTCGACAGCCGGCGACCAGCGGGCAGGCCGGCTCGTGGCAGTTGACCACCTCGTCGTCGCCCTCGAAGGCCCGCACCACCTGGCCCACGGTCAGCTCGCCGGCGTGCTCGGCGAAGGCCACCCCGCCGGAGCGCCCCCGGATGGTCACCAGGACGCCGAGTCGCTGCAACCGTTGCACCACCTTGGCGACGTGGCTGCGGGGCAGCGCGAGCCGGGTGGCGAGTTCGTCCACCGTGGCGCGGACCGGGGACGCGGCGGTCAGCATGGCGATCCGCAGCGCCATGTCGGTCGACCGGTTGAGCCTCACGCCCCGACCCTAGTCAGTCGACGCCGTCCGCGACACGGGCAGATCGCCCGCGCTGCCGGGGTGACCGGCGCCACGCCGCCCGCGGGACCTTCGACCCTAAAACAGGAATGCTGAATTCCTGTTTCGTGGTGACCGACCCGTTCCCCGCCAGAAGGAGACTCAGTCGTGCTCTCGGAATCCTCCGCCGCCGTGGTGACCGCGACCCTGCCCGCCGTGCGGGCACACGGCGAAGCGATCACCGGCCGGTTCTACCAGCGGATGTTCGACGCCCACCCGGAGCTGCTCGACCTGTTCAACCGGGGCAACCAGGCGAACGGGCAGCAGAAGGCCGCCCTCGCCGCCGCCGTGGCCGCGTACGCCGGGCACCTGACCGGCGACGACGGCGCGCCCTGGGGGCCGGTGCTCGACCGGATCGCGCACAAGCACGCCTCCCTCGGGATCACCGCCACCCAGTACCCGATCGTCGGTCGGCACCTGCTCGCCGCGGTCGGCGAGGTGCTCGGTGACGCCGTGACCCCGTCGGTCGCCGCCGCCTGGGACGAGGTCTACTGGCTGCTGGCGTGCGAGCTGATCGCCCGGGAGGCGCGGCTCTACGCCGGGGCCGGCGTACCCGAGGGCGGCCCGGTCTGGCGGGACTGGCGGGTGACCGGGCGGGCCCGGGAGACCACCGACGTCGTGTCGTTCACCCTCGCGCCGGCCGACGGCGGCGTCGCATCCGACTTCACCCCCGGCAGCTACGTATCCGTGGCGGTCGACCTGGACGGCGGCCGGGGCCGGCAGATCCGCCAGTACAGCCTCTCCGGCCGGCCCGGCGCCGACCGGTGGCGGATCACCGTGAAGCGGGTACGGGGCGTGGCCGGCACGCCCGACGGGCTGGTCTCCGGGCACCTGCACGAGCGGGTGGCCGTCGGCGACACGCTCCGACTGAGCCCGGCCTTCGGCGAGGTCGACGCCACCGGGGACGGCGGACCGCTGCTGCTGGTCAGCGCCGGCATCGGGCTCACCCCGGCGATGGCGGCGCTGGCCCGGCTGGCCGACCGCGACCCCTCCCGAGAGGTGACGTTGGCGCACGCCGACCGGACCCCCGCCGCGCACGCGTTGCGCCACGAACTGCCCGCGCTCCAGGAGCGGCTGCCGAACCTCGCGATCCACCTCTGGTACGAGGACGCCGTCGGCGCGGACCTGCCCGGACTGAAGGCGGCGGTGTCCCCCGGGCTGATCGAGCCGGCACGGATCCCGGTCGCCGCCGGGGTCTCGGCGCACCTGTGCGGGCCGATCCCGTTCATGAACGCGGTCCGCGCCGAGCTGCTGCGGCGCGGCGTGCCGGCCGACCGGATCGCCTACGAGGTGTTCGGCCCGGGGATGCTGCCGGCCTGACCGACCCGGCGGAACGGGCCGCCGACCGATGCCCGTCCCGCCGGCGCCCCGAAACAGGATTCCACCGGCCCCTTTTCCAGCGGGAACGGCCGCCACGGCCGCGACCAGCGCATTCGTTGATCTCCACAGCGGAGATACGACGTTGCAGAGAAGTCGATGACCTTCAGGTTAGGGGCGGATCGCCGGGGTAGGGGTGCTCCCATGCGTGTCCTCGGCATCAATGCGATCTTCCACGACCCGGCCGCCGCCCTCGTCGTCGACGGCCGGGTGGTGGCCGCCGCCGAGGAGGAGCGGTTCAGCCGTCGCAAGCACGGCAAGCGACCCGTGCCGTTCTCCGCCTGGGAGCTGCCCGAACTGTCCGCCGCCTGGTGCCTGGCCAGCGCGGACGTCGATGTGGACAGCCTGGACGCGGTCGCGTACTCGTTCGACCCCGGGCTGTGCGGCGACGCCGCCGACCTGGGTCTCGCCGACCCCTGGGACTGGCTGCGGGTCGACTACGCGCGCCGGGCCCCGCAGTTCCTCGCCGCCGCGCTGCCCGGCCTCGACCCCGACAGGGTGCGCTTCGTGCCGCACCACGTGGCGCACGCCGCGTCCGCCGGGTTGGCCGCGCCGCCGGCCGGGGACGACACCGCGGTGCTCGTGCTCGACGGCCGGGGCGAGTCCGCCAGCCACCTGGCCGGCGTCTACCGGGACGGCCGGCTGACGCCGCTGCGCTCCCAGCAACTGCCCCACTCGCTCGGCCTGCTCTACGAGGACCTCACCCGGCACCTCGGCTTCCTGCACTCCAGCGACGAGTACAAGGTGATGGCGCTGGCCTCCTACGGCACGCCGAAGCACCTGGACGCGCTGCGCGAGCTGGTCCGGGCCACCGACGACGGCGGCTTCCGGGTCGAGCCGGTCGACTGGGCGAGCATGGCCAAGGCGGTCGCCACCGGCACCGAGCCCGGCGAGGCGCACGCCGACCTGGCCGCGAGCGTCCAGCGGCGGCTGGAGGAGGTCGTTCTCGACCTGGCCCGGTGGCTGTACGACGCCTCCGGCGGCACCGGCACGCTGGCCATGGCCGGCGGGGTGGCGTTGAACTGCGTCGCCAACGCCCGGATCGCGGCCGAGGGCCCGTACCGCGACGTCTGGGTGCAGCCGGCGGCCGGCGACGCGGGCACCG
>NZ_CADEAU010000567.1 GCF_902825405.1 Micromonospora maritima
AGTCGCGCACCGGCCGGCCGTCCGACGCGCCCGCGGACGGGGACGAGCCGCCGCGTCGCCGCCGGCAGGCCGCGCACCGGGGTCGGGCCACGGTGGAGGAGACGTCGCTGGCGTCCGCGCCCACCGGCATGTCCACCGGCAGCCCGGTCACGCTCGGCACCTCGTACGCGGGTGGGCACATGACCACGACGGAGACCGCGCCGTCGCGGCCGCTGGACACCGGCGGCGTCCCGGGCCCCCGGGTGGTGATCGAGCACGTCCTGGTGAGCACGTTCGGGCTGGACGCGACCACCGAGGTGCGCCTGATCGCCGGCGACCGCACGGCCGAGGGGCACGCGACCGGGCCCGCCGTCGACGGGTACGTGCTCCGGCTCTGCGCGGTGGCCGCGGCCGCCGCGGTGGACGAGCTGCTCGGCCGGGTCGTCCCGGCCGGTGAGCGGGGCCGGTGCTTCGTCGAGCACGTCGCCGTGGTGCCGTTCGGCAACTGCGAGGTGGCGACCGTGGTGGTGCTGCTGGTCTGCGACGGCTGGGTGGAGCAGTTGGCCGGGTCGGCGCTGGTCGCCGGTGACCCCCGGCAGGCGGTCGTCCGGGCCACCCTCGCCGCGGTGAACCGGCGGTTGGAGGCGTTGCTCGCCTGACCGTCCGTCCGCGGTGTGCGGTCGGGCCGGTGCGGGGAAGACTGGATCCATGAAGCGCGCCGAACTCTGGCCGGACCATGTCCTTCCCGCACCCCACGTTCCGCCGCCCTGGCCGGGTCGGCACGTGCGTCTCGACGGGACGCTCGTCCACGTCCGGGACACCCCGGCCACCGCGCCCGGCGCCGAGCCGGCCCTCTACGTGCACGGCCTCGGCGGTTCGGCGCAGAACTGGACCGACCTGGCCGGCCTGCTCGCCGGGCGACTCGACGGCCAGGCGATCGACCTGCCCGGGTTCGGGCGCAGCGAGCCCGGCCGGCGCTACACCGTCCCGGCGTTCGCCGACCGGGTGGTGAGCTGGATCGAGCACAGCGACCGTGGGCCGGTGCACCTGTTCGGCAACTCGCTGGGCGGCGCGGTCGCGGTGCGGGTGGCCGCCCTCCGGCCGGACCTGGTCCGGACGCTCACGCTGATCTCGCCGGCGCTGCCGTTCCTGGACTTCCGGCGCTCGTTGCAGGGGCGGATGCTGCCGTTGCTGGCGATTCCCCGGGGCGAGCGGCTGGCCGCCTGGCGGCTGGCCCAGCTCGCGCCGGAGGTGATGGCCCAGCAGGTGATGGAGTCGTGCGTCGCGGACCTGACCCGGATCAGCGAACAGCGCCGGCAGGAGGCGATCGACGAGATCCGGATCCGGTACGAGGCGGCCCACTACGCCGCCGCGTACGTCCGGACGTTCCGGGGCCTGGTCGGCAGCTTCCTGCGGTCGTACCTGCCGGGGGCCGGCGCGCTGTGGCGGCAGGCCGCGGCGGTGCGGGTGCCCACGCTTGTGGTGGGCGGCCGGCAGGACCGCCTGGTCGACGTGCGGGTCGCGCCGCAGGCTGCCCGGGTGATCCCGGACAGTCGGCTGCTGCTGCTCGACGGCGTCGGTCACGTGGCCCAACTGGAGGTGCCGCGGACCGTGGCGCGGGCGGTGCTGGCGCTGCTGGCCGAGGCGTCCCCGGCCGCCGCGCCGGGCCGGACCGGGGCGGAAGCGGTCGCCACGCCGGGGCCGAACGGGACGGAAGCGCAGGCCAGGGCCATGGTCACCGGAACGGAGGAGAGCGGAACCGGGCACGACATGGCAGTCTGAGCCGGATGCCCAGCTCCCGCCGTCCGCGTTCCGCGCGGTCCATGTCTCCTGCCCGCCGGTGGCGTTCCGCCGTCGTGGTCTGCGCCTTCGCCGCCGCTGCCGCGGTCGGTGTCGGGGTCGCGTTGCAACTTCCGTCGGCCGGCGCCGAGGTGCTGGTCACGGACGGGTTCGCGGCCCAGCCGCCGGCGCCGTCCATGCCGCCACCGAGCGTCTCGGCGTCGCCGTCCCCGACGCCGACCGCGCCCCGGGTGGCGCACCAGAGCCGGGCCGGCGCGTCGAGGTCGGTGAGCGCCTGGAGCAGGTGGACGGTGGCGGCCAGCCCGCGCGGCAGCGCCGGATGGTCGGTGTGCGACGTCTCGTCCAGGCCGAGCAGGGACAGCACCTGCGTCGGGCCGTCGCCGGTCGCGGCGGCGACCAGGTCGGCCAGCCGGGTGGCCAGCTCGTCCGGTTCGGCGGCGGTGTCCACCGGCGCGGTGGTGGCCGCCGGGCCGAGCGTGCCGGCCAGGGCGGTCAGGTCCGGGTCGGTGGCCCGGTCGGCGGGCAGCAGCACCAGCCAGCGGCCGGCGGGCGGGGTGTGGGCGTCGACGTCGACGGGTTCCCACCGGAGCCGGTAGCGGCTGCCGTCCACCAGGGACCGTTCCCGGCCCCGGCGGCGCCAGGCCGACAGCGCCGGCAGCACGGCGCCGAACGGCTGTTCCGGGGCGACGTCCAGCTCGGTGAGCAGACCGTCCAGGTCCTCGGCCTCGACCGCCGCCCAGAACCGGCGTTCCACGGCGGTGTCGACGTCGGCCGGCGCGGTCAGCCAGGCCGGCGGCTGCGGCCAGAAGCGCTGCCTGTCGAACACGTGGGTGGGCAGGTCGGCCGGCTGCGGGTCGGTGCCGGCGTAGAGCGCCGGCCAGTCCGGGGTGACGCCGTGCACGTGCAGCGCGGCCACGGCGCGCAGCAGGGTCGACGGTTCCGGCCGGTCCCGGCGCAGCGTCGGCAGGACCGGCGGGACCGGCCCGGCGTCGGCCAGCACGCCCTGGACCGCCGGGGTGAGCACCCCGTCCGGGCCCACCTCCAGGTAGGCGGTGCAGCCGTGCGCGCGCAGGGCGGTGACCGCGTCGGCGAAGCGGACGGTGTCCCGGGCGTGCCGGGCCCAGTAGCCGGGCGCGCCGACCGCCGCCACGTCGACCGGCGCGCCGGTGACGGTGGAGACCAGCGGCACGGTCGGCGCGTGGTGCGGCAGCCGGGCGGCGAGCGCGGCCAGCTCGTCGAGCACCGGTTCCATCAGCGGGCTGTGGAAGGCGTGGCTGACGGCGAGCCGGCGGGTGCGTACCCCCCGAGTGGTCCACTCGGCGGCGACCCGGTCGACGGCGTCGGCGTCGCCGGCGACGACCACGGCGGCCGGGCCGTTGACGGCGGCGAGCGTGACCCCGGCGCCGAGCG
>NZ_CADEAU010000568.1 GCF_902825405.1 Micromonospora maritima
AGGCGGCCGCGAGCGCGGTGGCGGCGCGGATGGTCGCGACCCGGTGCCGGACCGCCGCGCGGGTGAGCCGCCGCACCGACACCACCACCAGCACCGGTACGGCGACGAGCGCGGCCACGGCCACGACCACCGCGCCCACCTGGGCGGCCCGGCCGTAGGACTCGGCGAGGAACTCCGCCCCGGCGGCGAGGAAGGCCCAGTCGGCGATCAGGTCGAACCGGCGGTCGAGGACCGTGGAGAACCCGAGGTCGGCGATGGTCAGCACCAGGACCAGGCCGAGGAGCGCGCCGAGCACCGTGGCCAGCACCCGGCGCGGCCGGGCCGGCAGCGCCAGCAGCAGGGCCACCGGTACGGCGACAAGCGCCCGCCGCCAGTCGACGCCGATGCCCAGGGCCGCGCCGAGCGGGAACGCCAGGGCGACGGAGAGGAGCCCGGCGGCGAGACCCAGCGCGGCGACCTCACCGAGGATCAACGCGCCGATCCGGTGGGCCGGCCAGCCCAGGCAGGCGAGCACCGCCAGCTCGGGGCGCCGGTCCCGGACCGCGGCGGACACCGCGTTGCCGAGAAAGAGTACGCAGACCACCAGCACCAGGACGAAGAGTGCGGCGCTCTTGCGGTCCACCGCCTCGGTGATCACGGAGGCGACCCCGAGTGCCGACCAGCGTTCGGTCAGGCGCAGGGCGGGACGGCCGTAGGAGCCGGCCGGCAGCTCCACGGTCTGCGGCGCGGGAGAGGATCCGAGCGTGATGTCGACGTCGAGGCCGGTGGCCTGGGCGATCCGCTCGGCGATCAGGCGGACCCGCTCGGCCGAGCGTTCGCTGTAGCCGCCCACGTCGGCGGTCCGGACCCGGATCGCGCTGATCGGCGCGGTGCGCTGCGGTGTGCCGGCGCCGTCCAGCAGCTGACGCGCGCTGGCGAGATTGGTCAGCAGCAACGGCGGCGCGGACAGGTAGCCGGCCGGGTTGCCACCGGGCTCCAGCGGCCGGTCGCCCAGCGCGGCCCGGCTGCGGTCGTCGGCGCCCTCGGCCACCGGCGCCTCGTACGTCTCCAGCGGCACCGTGCCGACGTCACTGAAGCCGGTCAGCTTCTCCGGGTCGAACACGCCGACCGCCCGCCACTGGCGGAACGGGGTGACGGCGCCGCCGCCGGGCAGGGGAAGCCGGCGCAGGGTCCGCGCCCCGACGTCCTCGGTGAGCCAGGGGCGGGGCAGCCAGCTGAACTCGCGAACGTCACCGAAGACCTCGGGTGCGGCCGGTGGCACCGGGCTGGCGCGCAGCTCGCCGCCGGGTCGCTCCCCGTACGCCACGGGGCCGGGCTGCGTGATGGTCTGGAGCTGCCCGAAACAACAGCCACCCGGTTCGGAGACGCCGGCCGTGAGCCGGTTCCGGTAGGCGTCCGCCAGATCGGCCCGGACCACCCCGGCCGGCGTGCCGGTCGCCCGTCGGAGCCCCTGCTCCAGGTCGACGGCCGGCATTCCGGCCGGGCGGGCGGCGGGCAGCCGGGTGAGGGTGGCCCGCAGCTCGCTGTCGAGATAGGGACGGCTGGTGGCCAGCACCGGGACCGACCGGTTGAGCGCGGTGCCGAGCAGCTTCTCCTCCACCGCGTCGCCGGCGCGCAGGGGGCGGCCCGTCGTCACGGCGCCGTCGAGACCGACCAGGCGCTGTTCCGCGTCCGGGTCCACGGCGGCGAGCAGGAACGGCACGGTGACCGGCTCGGTCAGCGTCAGCCGGTCGGAGATCGCCGTCGCGGCGTCGCCGTTCTCCGCGAGCACGCGGTTCTCCGCCTCGAAGCGGCCGTCCGGCAGCAGCCGGACCGGGACGACCCACCAGTTGTCCCGCTCGGAGAGCGCGCCGCGGTTGCCGATCAGGGCGCCGCGCTGCGGGTCGCAGATCGGCCGGCTGCTGCCGTCCGGCTGCACCTCGCGGGCGACCGATCCGCAGACCTCGTCCACCGGGTAGCGCCGGCCGTCGGTGTAGCGGAGCTCCTCCGGGTGCTCCGGATCGACAATCGGATGGATGAGGGGGTGCGTGGTCACGTACACGTACCGGGCCTTGCCCGGCGCGGTGGACAGGCCGCGCTCGGCCACGTAGGTGGGGTCGACGCGGATCACCTGCCGGTCGAGGGACCGGTCGACCGCCGAGGTGAGGTCCAGCCGCAGCGGCACCGCCGAGGTCGAGTAGCCGATCATCGCGATGGGCGCGGCCACGTCCACTCCGGGGACCGCTCTGACCTGCTCGTACTGCGCCGTGGTGATGCCGCCGTAGGTGTCGGAGAGGTAGTTGGGCCGGACCAGCCCGCCGGCGGTCTCCAGAGGCGTACGCGTCCCCTGTGGCCGGACGAGGATGTCGTAGGCCGCCCGGGTGTTGCGCTCGACGGTGCCTTCGACGGCCAACCGCGAGGTGGTGGTGGCGCCGGTCAGGACGACGAAGCCGGTGGTGGCCACCAGCACGCCGGCCAGCAGCGCCACCGACCGCCCCGCACGGCCACGAAGCTGCCCCCAGATGACCTGGAACATGTCGCGCCTCCCCGTGTGCTGACCACACTGTGCGCGATACATTGTGACAATGCAAGGCCCCGTACGGGTGCCTGTCCGGAACCGGATCGGAGAAGACGGTGGCGATCCAGCACGCGGTCCTGGCCCTGCTCGCCCGCGGCCCGAGCTACGGCTACGAGCTGAAGAGCGCGTTCGAGGCGGCGGTCGGACCGCAGTGGGGGCCGCTCAACATCGGGCACCTCTACCAGATCCTCGACCGGCTCTCCCGGGACGGCCTCGTGGTCGCCGAGCGGAGGTCCCAGCCGGTCAAGCCCGACCGGGTCG
Source organism: Micromonospora maritima (assembly GCF_902825405.1). GTDB lineage: Bacteria > Actinomycetota > Actinomycetes > Mycobacteriales > Micromonosporaceae > Micromonospora > Micromonospora maritima. Next base: position 2,819 of record NZ_CADEAU010000568.1, read on the forward strand.
TCTACGAGATCACCGCCGACGGCCGCGCCGAACTGGACCGTTGGCTGACCGCGCCCAGCCCGCGCAGCGGCGGCTTCCGGGACGACTTCTTCCTCAAGGTGACCGCCGCGGCCCGCTCCGGCGAGGCGTCCGTCGTCCGTACCGTGCTCACCAACCAGCGCGGCCACCTCATGCGCGAGCTGCGCAACCTCGACGGGTTGCGCCGCCGGGCCGACGACCCCGTGGTCCGGCTGCTGCTGTCGGCCGCGGGGCGGCACGTCGAGGCCGACCTTGCCTTCGTCGACGACGCCGAGGCGGCGCTGCTCGCCGACGGCGGCGTCACGCTCGCCGGCCTCGCCGACGCACCCCCGCCCGGCGGGACCGACCGGGCC
>NZ_CADEAU010000569.1 GCF_902825405.1 Micromonospora maritima
GGCGGCACGGCCGGCGCCGGGATGATGGGCGGCGGCATGATGGGCGGCCACGGCGGCGCCGGGCACGGCGGTAGTGGTGGCGAGCACTCGTCGTGGTTGACCGAGGACGACGATCCGTGGGGCGCCGGTGACGGCGCGACCCCGGGCATCCTGCGATGAGGACGGACGGATGAGGGTGTACGTCGGCGCGCTCCGGCCGGTGGCTGCCGGGTTGCTGGCCGGGTTGATGGTGCTGGGAGCCGCCCAGCCGGCGGCCGCCGCGCCACGCCGGGCCGAGCAGTGGTACCTGGACGAGCTGCGGATCGACCGGGCGCACCAGATCTCCACCGGCCGGGGTGTCGTGGTCGGGGTGGTGGACACCGGCGTCGACGCCGGCCACCCGGACCTGCGCGGTCGGGTGCTGCGCGGGGCCAGCACCCGGGACGCCGGCGACGGCCGGCGCGACCCGGCGGGCCACGGCACCCACATGGCCGGGATCATCGCGGCCAACGGGGCCGGAGTGGACGGCATCGCGCCGGACGCCCAGATCCTGCCCATCCGGAAGCCGCCCGGCGGATCGTTCACCCCGGAGGATTCCGCCACCGGTATCCGGATGGCCGTCGACGGCGGCGCGAAGGTGATCAACCTGTCCTATGGCAGCGCCGGCGCCGTCGACGAGGGCGAGGTGGCTGCGGTCCGGTACGCGCTGGAACGCGACGTGGTCGTCGTCTCCGCGGTCGGCAACGTCAGGCAGCTCGGCCCGGACGTCACCGCGCCGGCCAACATTCCCGGTGTGATCGCGGTGACCGGCACCAGCCGGGGCGGCGGCTTCTGGAACGGCTCGGCGCAGGGCCCGGAGGCGGTGATCGCCGCGCCGGGGGACGAGGTCTACAACATCGGCCGCGACCGGGGTTACGGCTGGGGCGACGGCACCTCCGACTCCAGCGCCATCGTGTCCGGCGTCGCGGCGCTGATCCGGTCGAAGTACCCGAAGCTCTCCGCGCCCGACGTGATCAACCGGATCATCCGTACCGCCCGGGACGCCGGCCCGCCCGGCCGTGATCCGCGGTTCGGGTTCGGCCGGATCGACCCGGTGGCGGCGCTCACCGCCGACGTCCCGTCGGTGTCGGCGAACCCGCTGCTCGGGGCCGCCGCGGCCTCGCCCAGCGCGGCCGCCCCGCCGGCCGCCGCCGAGGACGACAACTTCGACGTGACCAAGTACGGCGACCGCGGCGGACCCACCGACCAGCAGGTCATGGTCGTCGGGATCGGCATCGCGGTGGCGCTCGTGGTGCTGCTGGCACTGGTGGGGTTCCTGACCTGGAACCGGCGCCGGCACCGCCGGGACCTGGCCCGGGCGGGTGACATCCCGGACGAGGTGCTCGACCGGATCGGCGACGGCGGGCACGGCCCACCGGTCCCGGTCGGCCACCCGGCCGCCCCGCCGAGCGGCCACGCCCAGCCCGGGCAGTATCCGCACCAGGGACCGCACGCTCAGCCAGCCCCGGGCGCCTACCCGCCCCCGCCCCCGCCCCAGGGACAGCAGTTCCCACCCGGCCCGAACCCGTGGGCCCCACCGCCCACGCCCCCCGGACCCACCCCGCCGAACACCCCCCGCTGACCCCCGCGCCCCTCGGCGCCCCTCCCTTTCCGCGTCGATCATGAGGTTGACGGCACCATCGGAGATACACTTCGCCGCCAACCTCATGATCAGCCCGGAGCCCGGAGGGGCGGGGGTTAGGGAGGGTTTGACCCGGGGTGTGGTGGCCCCGGTCGCGAGGCGCGCCCGGGGCTGCGCCAGGATGGGGCGGACACGCAGGCACAGCCGAGGAGTTCACGATCGCCAGAAAGCCTCAACCCGAGGGCGGCCAGGCCCCTGTCGTCCAGCGGGTCCGCATCCGGTACGCCAAGCGGGGGCCGCTGCGGTTCACCTCGCACCGGGACTTCGCCCGGGCCTTCGAGCGCGCGTTGCGCCGGGCCGGCGTACCGATCGCCTTCTCCCAGGGATTCACCCCGCACCCGAAGATCTCCTACGCCTCGGCGGCGCCGACCGGCGTGGCCAGTGAGGCCGAGTACCTCGAGATCGGGCTGCGGGAGCCGGTCGACCCGGCGGCGCTGCGGGCCGCCCTGGACTCGGCGCTCTCGCCCGGGCTCGACGTGCTCGACGCGGTCGAGGCCACCGGCGGCAGCCTGGCCGACCGGATCGAGGCGTCGCGCTGGCGCATCGAGCTGCCCGAGGTGGATCCGGCCGTGCTCGGTGCGGCCGTGGCGGCGTTCACCGCCGCCGAGGAGATCCAGGTCGAGCGGATGACCAAGCAGGGCAGGCGCACGTTCGACGCCCGCGCTGCGGTGATCGCCATCGATGCGTCCGCGTCGTCTGAGACGCCTTCCGGGGCGGCGGCCGTGCCGTGTGCGATACTCGAACTGGTCGTGCGGCAGGTCACCCCGTCCGTACGGCCCGATGACGTCCTTTCCGGCCTCCGCGTGGTGGCGGACCTGGAGCCGCCGGTCACCCCGAAGGTGATCCGGCTGGCGCAGGGCACGCTGACCGCGCAGGGCGAGATCGTCGATCCGTTGGACGCGGATCGCGACGGGGCAGCCATCGGAGAGCACTGACCGACGGTCAGCGCTCTGGCAGGCAGACTTCGGCGGTCGCGCACCTGCGCGCCCGGCGGAAACACCTTTGCGGCAACCCTGCGTGGCAGCGCTCAACCGCGCCCGGGGCAGCCAGAACTGGAGAACGTCCATGCTCGAGAACGAGCCCGAGGGCGGCGAACGGACCGGCGCAGAGCCGGCCGAGGCGTCCGCCGCGACCACCGACAGCGCCGCCAACACGGACAGCGCCGCCGAGACGAAGCCGCCCGCCCGCAAGCGGGCCACCCGCCGTAAGGCTGCCCCGCTGAACCAGCCGGAGCAGACCGACGCGCCGGTCGAGGCGTCCGCCGCGGCCGTGGGCAGCAGCGAGTCGCCGCAGGCCGAGGTGTTCGCGCCGATCGCCGGAGAGTTGGACACGGCGCCGAAGACCACCCGCCGGCGCCGCAAGGCGACCCCGGCGAAGGCGGTCGAGGAACCGGTGGCGGCGGCCGGGGTGGAGGCCGCCTCGGACGAGGTGGTGCCCCCGGTCAAGGTGACCCGTACCCGGCGCCGCAAGGCCGCGCCGCCCGCGGCGGAGGCGGCGCCCGCGGTCGAGTCGCCGACCGAGGCGCCCG
>NZ_CADEAU010000570.1 GCF_902825405.1 Micromonospora maritima
CGCGTCGAAGAGCGTGCCCAGCAGCGCGAGCAGCGACGCGGCGGCGGCCAACGTCGCGATGCCCGCCTGCCCGGTGGCCACCAGCCAGGCCAGCGCCGCCACCACCACGGCCCGGGCCCCGTCCACCACCGCCATCGTCCGCCGCCGGTCCCACCGGTCCGCGTAGACACCGCCGAGCAGGCCGAGGAGCAGCGGTGGGAGCTGCCCGGCCACGGTCACCACGGCGACCGCCCGCGGGTCCCGGGTGAGTGTCGCGGCCAGCAGCGCCAGGGCCGGCGTACGGAGCGCGTCGCCCAGCCGGGAGCAGACGGCGGCGGACCAGAGCAGCCGGTAGCTCCGGCCCAGGGCGGTGGTGGTCATGCCGACGGACGGTGCGGCCTGCACCGGGTCGAGGGTCAAGCCGACCGACGGAAAAGGGGACGGACACTGTCGGCCACGGCCGGTACGGTGAGCGCCGAATCCGAACCGGGAGCGCGATTGGACCGCACCTTCCAGGTCGACCTCCGTGGCGTGGTCGACCTGCTCAGTCATCACCTCTACGGCAGCCCGCGGGTCTACGTGCGCGAGCTGCTCCAGAACGCCGTCGACGCGATCACCGCCCGTCGGTCCACCGAGCCGGACGCCCCGGCCCGGGTGCGGATCGAGCCGCCGGAGCTGACCGGCGACGGGACGCTGCGCGTGCACGACACGGGCATCGGCCTCACCGAGTCCCAGGTGCACGAGCTGCTGGCCACCATCGGCCGCAGCTCCAAGCGGGACGAGCTGGGCTTCTCCCGGCACGAGTTCCTCGGCCAGTTCGGCATCGGCCTGCTCTCCTGCTTCCTCGTCGCGGACGAGATCCAGGTGGTCACCCGGCACGCCGACCAGCCGACCGTGCTCTGGACGGGCTGGTCCGACGGGCGCTACGCGGTCCGGCTCGCCGGGCCGGAGCAGGCCCGCAGCGAGCCCGGGACCACGGTGACGCTGGTGCCCCGGCGCGACGCCGACCAGTGGTTCGGCACCCCCACCGTCACCGAGCTGGCCCGCCTCTACGGCAGCCTGCTGCCGGTGGACGTCCGGGTCGGCGGGACGCCGACCACCGCCGGGCCGCCGCCCTGGCCGACCACGCCCGGCGCGGCCGTCGACCGGGCCGGGCTGGCCCGCTACGCCCGCGACCTGCTCGGCTTCGTCCCGTTCGACGTGGTGCCGCTGTCGGTGCCCGAGGCCGGCCTCACCGGCGTGGCCTTCATCCTGCCCACGCCGGTGAACCCGGCCGGCCGGGCCGGGCACCGGGTCTACCTCAAGCGGATGCTGCTCGCCGAGCACGCCGACGGCCTGCTGCCCGAGTGGGCGTTCTTCGCCCACTGCGTGGTCGACGCCGGCGAGTTGCGTCCCACCGCGAGTCGCGAGGCGCTCTACGAGGACGCCCTGCTCGGCACCGTCCGGGAGTCGCTCGGCGACCAGATCCGCGGCTGGCTGGTCCGGCTGGCCACGCACGACCCGCACCGGCTCGCCGAGTTCCTCCAGGTCCACCACCTCGGGGTCAAGGCGCTGGCGCTGCACGACGACGAGATGCTCCGCCTGGTCGACCAGTGGTGGCCGATGGACACCAACGTCGGCACGCTCACGCTCGCCGAGTTCCGCAGCCGGCACGGCCTGATCCGCTACGCCGCCAGCCTGGACGAGTTCCGCCAGCTCGCCGCCGTCGCCGCCGCGCAGGACCTGGCCGTGGTCAACGGCGGCTACACCTACGACACCGAGCTGATCGAGCGGCTGCCCACGGTGGACCGCTCGGTGCTGATCGAGCGGCTGGAGCCGAGCGACCTCACCACCCGGTTCGAGATCCTCGACCCGGCGACCGAGCTGGCCCTGCGCCCGTTCCTCGCCGGGGCGCAGCGGGCCCTGGAGCGGCTCGGTTGCGAGGTGGTGGTCCGGGCGTACGACCCGGTCTCGCTGCCGGCGCTCTACCTGGTCTCCCGCTCGGCCGCCTTCCACGACCAGCTCGCCGCCAGCCGCGACAAGGCCGACGAGCTGTGGGGCGGGGTGCTCGACGCGCTCGCCGCCTCCGCCCCGCCGGACCGGCCGCAACTGGTGCTCAACCACCGCAACCCGCTGGTCCGCCGGGTCACCACGCTCACCGACCCGGAGCTGGTCGGGCTGGCCGTCGAGGCGCTCTACGGGCAGGCCCTGCTGCTCGGCCACCATCCGATCCGGGCGGCCGACGCCGCGCTGCTGAACAGTTCCTTCCTCGGCCTGCTCGGCCGGGCCGTACCGGGACAGGAGTGACCTCGTGACCGACGAAGACCTCTGGCGGATGCTGCGCGAGATCGAGTCCATGCCGTACGGGCCGGGGCAGATCGCGGCGCTGGAGCAACTGGTGCGCCGGGCCGACGCGGGCGAGGACCGGCGCCTGGCCTTCGCCGCCCGGATCGTCGCCACCCCGGCGTACGTCCACGGTGGGGAGCCGGCGAAGTCCTTCGTCTCGTTCTCCTGGTGCCTCGCCGAGTTCGACCGGGATCCGCAGCCCTACCACCAGGGCTACACGCACCAGCTCCTCTGGTACTTCAAGTACATGGTCAACGCCCTGCTGAAGTTCCCCGAGCTGCCGCTGGACCGGACGTACGCGGTGCTCGACGACATGGAACGGCGTTACCGCGAGTCCGGGCACTCGCTCCAGGCGGTCCACAAGCACCGCTTCCTGGTCGCCGACCACCTGGGCGACGAGGCGGCGGCCGCCGAGGCCTACCGCCTCTGGATGACCACGCCCCGGGACGAGCTCTCCGACTGCGCCGGGTGCGACCCGACGACGCAGGTGGGCTACCTGGCCGACGTCGGCCGGCACGAGGAGGCGGTGGCGCTCGCCGAGCCGGTGCTCGCCGGCCGACTGAACTGCGTCGAACAGCCGCAGGGGATCCTCACCGCGCTGCTCCCCTCCTACCGCGAGACCGGGCGGCGGGAGCAGGCGCGGGACGCGCACCGGGAGGCGTACCGGCGGTTGCGCGGTCGCCTCGCCGACCTGTGGGAGATCGCCGACCACGTCGAGTTCTGCACCGTCACCGGCAACGGGGCCCGCGCGCTGGAGCTTGTCGAACGGCACCTCGACTGGCTGGACCGGGCGCCCACGCCGGCCGCCGGCATGCACTTCGCGGCCGCCGCCGCGGCGGCCCTGCGCCAGGTGCCGGCCGAGCTGACCGTGCACCGCCGG
>NZ_CADEAU010000571.1 GCF_902825405.1 Micromonospora maritima
CCCGGGTCGCCGGCGGCCAGCGCGGCCCGGCCGGCCTCGGCCAGGGCGGCGAACCGGTGCACGTCGACCTGCTGCGGGTCCACGACCAGCCGGTAGCCGGCCGGACCGAACTCGATCTGCACGTCGGGCAGCAGCCGGCGCAGCCGCGACACCTGCGACTGCAGCGCGTTCGCGGCCCGCTGCGGGGGGTCGGCGTCGTAGACGCCGTCGACGAGCCGCCCCGGCGGCACCGTGCGGTCGGCGTCGAGCAGCAGCAACGCCAGCAGGGCGCGCAGCCGCCGCCCACCGACGGGCCGCGGGGCGCCGTCGTCGGCGTACGCCTGGGTGGGGCCGAGGACACCGAACCGCATACGCCCGATTGTCGCCTCCCGCCGGTGGCCCGCCCCACACCGCCCGGGCCGGTCGACGTCGTGGCCGGGTAGCCTTCGGCCCGTGATCGTGGTGAGGTGCCGGTGACGACGCTCGACCGGGAACAGCGGGGTGCCACCGACGGGGCACGCCCGGACGCCGACGCGCGTCCCCTGCCGTTGCCGCTGGCCGTGCCGGCAGCCGTGCTGGCCGGGCTGGCGTTGCTGTTCGCGTTCCCCCCGTACGGGCTGTGGCCGCTCGCGCCGGTCGGGGTGGCGTTGCTGGCCGCCGCGGCGCACCGGCGTCGGCTGCGCGCCGGCGCGGGGCTGGGCTTCCTCGCCGGGGTGACGCTGTTCGCGCCGCTGCTGGAGTGGACCAACCTGCACACCGGCTACCTGCCGTGGGTGCTGCTGTCGCTGCTGCAGGCCGGCTACCTGGCGCTGTTGGGCGCGGCCACCGCCTGGGTGTCGCCGCTGGCCGACCGGTACCGGGCGGCGTGGCCGCTGCTCACCGGCGTGCTGTGGGTGGGGCAGGAGGCGCTGCGCGACCGCACCCCGTTCGGCGGGTTCCCGTGGGGGCGGCTGGCGTTCAGCCAGGACACGTCGCCGCTGCTGCGGCTGGCCGCGCTCGGCGGCGCGCCGCTCGTCACGTGCGCCGTCGCGGTCGCCGGCGGAATCCTGCTCACCCTGGCCTGGCGGGACTGGCGTGCCACGGCCGGGCAGTGGCGGCCGGTGGCCGGGCTCACCGCCGCGCTCGTGGCGGTCCTCGCCGCCGGCACGGCCGTCCCGACCGGCGTACGCGGCGCCGGTGACACCGTCACCGTCGCCATCGTGCAGGGCAACGTGCCCCGCCTCGGGCTGGACTTCAACGCCCAACGGCAGGCGGTGCTCAACAACCACGTCGACGCCACCCTGAAACTGGCCGAGCGGGTCGCGCAGGGCACGCAGCGCCGCCCCGACCTGGTGGTGTGGCCGGAGAACTCCAGCGACATCGACCCGCTGCGCAACCCGGGCGCCGGCTACCGGATCTCCCAGGCCGCCGACGCGATCGGCGCGCCGATCCTGGTCGGCGCGGTGCTGCTCGGCCCCGGTCAGGGGCAGGTCCGCAACGCCGGTCTGCTGTGGCGGCCCGGCAGCGGCGCCGACCTGAGCCAGCTGTACACCAAGCGGCACCCGGTGCCGTTCGCCGAGTACGTGCCGCTGCGCTCGATCGCCCGCAAGGTCAGCGCCGAGGTCGACCGGGTGCGCTCGGACTTCGTCCCGGGGACCCGCCCGGGTGTGCTCGACGCCGGCGCGGTGACCCTCGGCGACGTGATCTGTTTCGAGGTGGCCTACGACGGCATCGTCCGGGACACCGTGACCGGCGGCGCGCAGCTGCTGGTGGTGCAGACCAACAACGCCACGTTCGACGTGGCCGAGGCCCGCCAGCAGCTGGCCATGGTGCGGTTGCGGGCGGTCGAGCACGGCCGGGCCGCGTTGATGGCCTCCACGGTCGGGGTGTCCGGGTTCGTTTCCCCGGACGGGCGGGTAGACGGTGCGACCGGGTTCAACACCGCCGAGGTGGTGGTGCGGCAGATGCGACTCGGGGACGGGCGTACCCCGGCCACCACGGTCGGGGTGTGGCCGGAGGTGGCGCTCGCGGCGCTGGCGGTCGCGGCGCTGGCCGGCGCGGCCCTGCTGCGCCGCCGCCGGAGGGCCACCGCCGGCTGAACCGACGAGCGGGAGGCGGTGCGACGGTGGGCGTGGCAGCCGACAGGCGGACGGTCGGCCATCCCGGGGTGGGCCGGGTCCTGGTGGTGATCCCCACCTACAACGAGGCCGACAACGTGCGCCGCATCGTCGACCGGGTCCGCGCGGCGGCGCCCGCGGTGGACGTCCTCGTCGCCGACGACAACAGCCCCGACGGCACCGGCGCGATCGCCGACACGATCGCCGGGAACGACACCCGGGTGCACGTGCTGCACCGTGCGGGCAAGGAAGGCCTCGGCGCGGCGTACCTGGCCGGTTTCGCGTGGGCCCGGCGGCGCGGATACGACGCGGTGGTGGAGATGGACGCCGACGGCTCGCACGCCCCGGAGGACCTGCCGGCGCTGCTCGCGGCCGCCCGCGACGCCGACGTGGTGATCGGCTCCCGGTGGACGCGGGGCGCGCGGGTGCTGAACTGGCCGTGGCGGCGGCTGCTGCTGTCCCGCCTCGGCAACCTGTACGCGCGGGTGGCACTGGGCATGCCGGTCAGCGACGCCACCGGCGGCTACCGGGTGTACCGGAGAAGCGCGCTGGACGCGATCGACCTGGACTCGGTGCGGTCGCAGGGGTACGCGTTCCAGGTGGAGCTGTCCCGGCTGGCGCATCGCGCCGGGGTGCGCATCGTCGAGGTGCCGATCACGTTCGCCGAGCGGGAGCACGGCGACAGCAAGATGAGCCCGCTGATCGTGGCGGAGGCGCTGTGGCGGGTCACCCGGTGGGGGGTGCGGGACCGGCGGGCGGCGGTGCGGGCCCGGCCGGCGGCGTTGGCCCGGTGGCCGTGAGCGCGGGCGTGTCATGCTGGAGGGGCGTGACGACACACCGGGCGGATGAGGTGAGATGCGCCGAGGACTGAGATACCTACCACCGGCCCTGCTGCTGCTGACGCTGCTGGAGCTGGCCGTTTTCGTCCTGGTGGGCCGGGCCGTCGGGTTCGGCGCGGCGCTGCTGCTGGTGTTCGCGGCCTCGCTGCTGGGTCTGGTGCTGCTGCGCCGGGAGGGCATGCGGGCGTGGCGGGGGTTCCGGGCCGCCGCGCAGGCCGGTCAGCCGCCGGGGCCGCAGGTGACCGACGGGCTGGTGGGCCTGCT
>NZ_CADEAU010000572.1 GCF_902825405.1 Micromonospora maritima
CCAGCCGGGACAGCGCCGTGCCCACCGGCACCGCGACGACCGGCACGTGCCAGGCCTCCACCGGGCCGTCCAGCGGCAGCGCGAGCGTCAGCTCCCGCCGCTGGCCCAGCGCGTCGTACGCCTGCGGCAGCGCGTCGCCGGCCGGGTCGTAGCAGACGAGCGTGCCGGCGCGGGGCGGATCGTCCGGCCGGAAGACGATCCCGCACCGCCCGAGGTCGACCTTCGGAACCACGGTCACGCTCAGCCGCCCAGCGCGCGGTAGCGCCGCAGCGACAGCGGCAGGAACACGGCGACCAGGGCCACCGGCCAGAGCACCGCCAGCAGCGGATGGTGCGCGGCCACCCACGAGTCGCCGCCCCAGCCGGGGTTGCCGAACAGCTCGCGGGTGGCGCCCACGGTCGCCGACAGCGGGTTCCACTGCGCGACCGCGCCGAGCCAGCCGGGCATGGTGGACGGCGCCACGAACGCGCTGGACAGGAAGCCGAGCGGGAACTCCAACGTCTGCACGGCGGTGACCGCGCCGGGGCCCTTCGTCACCAGGCCGAGGTAGATGCCCACCCACGCCAGCGCGAAGCGCAGCAGCAGGACCAGCCCGAGCGCGGCGAGGGTGGCCCCCGGACCGCCGTGCGGCCGCCAGCCGACGGCCAGGCCGGCGAGCAGCATGACCGCGAGCGTCACCACCGCGAACAGCATGTCGGCGGCGGCCCGCCCGACCAGCGGGGCCAGCCGGGACACCGGCATCGAGCGGAGCCGGTCGGTGACCCCGCGTTCGGCGTCGGCGGAGACCGCCACGGTGGTCTGGCTGATGCCGAACAGCATGGTCATGGCGAAGATGCCGGGCAGCAGGAACTCCCGGTAGTCGCCGCCGCCGGGCACCTGGAGCGCGCCGCCGAACAGGTAGGCGAACATCAGCAGGATCAGCACGTCGAAGGCCAGCGCGCCGACCAGCGGGCCGGGGTCGCGACGCCACTGCGCCAGCGCGCGCCGGGTCAGCGTCAGGCTGTCGCCGACAAGCGACGGCCGTCCCGGGCGCAGGTCGCCGCCGGCGGACAGGGTGGTGGTGGTCACGCGGGCACCTCCTCGGTGTCGTCGGTGCGCTCGGTCGACGCGGGCCGGCCGGTGAGCCGCAGGAAGACCTCGTCGAGGGTGGGACGGCGCAGCGTCACGTCGGCCACGGTCACGCCGTCGGCGTCGAGCGCCCGCAGCACCTCGGTCAACGCGCCGGCCCGGTCGTCGACCTGGGCGCTCACCGCCCGCCGGTCGGGGTCGACGTCCGGCTCGGCGGTGGCCACCCGACGCAGCCGCCCGGCGGCGGTGGCGAGGTCACCGGCGTCGCGGACGACCAGGTCGATCCGGTCGCCGCCGAGCCGGGACTTGAGCGCGTCCGGGGTGCCCTCGGCCACGACCCGCCCGGCGTCGAGGACGCAGATGCGGTCGGCGAGCTGGTCGGCCTCGTCGAGGTACTGCGTGGTGAGCAGCACGGTGGTGCCGGTCCGGACCAGGTCCCGGACCGCCTCCCACACCTCGTTGCGCCCGCGCGGGTCCAGCGCGGTGGTCGGCTCGTCGAGGAAAAGCACCGACGGCGCGAGGATCATGCCGGCGGCCAGGTCGAGGCGGCGGCGCATGCCGCCGGAGTAGGTGCGGACCGGCCGGTCGCCGGCGTCGACGAGCCCGAAGCGGTCCAGCAGCTCGCCGGCGCGGGCGCGGGCCTGGGCCCGGCCGAGGTGGAACAGCCGGCCGAAGATCACCAGGTTCTGCCGGCCGGTGAGCGCCTCGTCCACGGCCGGGTGCTGCCCGACCAGGCCGATGCGGTAGCGCACCTGGTCGGGCTGCCGGGCCACGTCGAAGCCGGCGACCTCGGCCCGCCCGGCGTCGACGCGCAGCAGGGTCGCCAGGATCCGCACCGCCGTGGTCTTGCCAGCTCCGTTCGGGCCGAGCAGCCCGCAGACCGTGCCGGGCGGCACCCGCAGGTCGAACCCGTCCAGCGCGGCCGTGTCGCCGTACCGCTTGCGCAGGCCCTCCGTGATGATGGCGTGCTCCACCGTGCGCCCCCTCCGTCGACAGCCGGGCTAACGTACAACGTACGGTAGCGCGTCCGCCAGTGGTGCCGCTCACTCCACCACGCGGTGCTCCCAGGCCCATACCGCGATCTCGGTGCGGTTGCGCAGCCCGAGCTTGGTCTGCACCGCCGACACGTGGCTCTTGACCGTGCTCAACGAGATGAACAGCTCCGCGCCGATCTCCAGGTTGGTCCGCCCCCGGGCGATCTCCCGCACCACCTCCACCTCCCGGTCGGACAACGCCGGCAGCCGCGCGTCCGGCTTCGGCGCCGGCGCGGCCAGGTGCCGCAGCAGCCGGACCGTCACCGACGGGGACACCAGCGCGTCCCCCTGGTACGCGGCGCGGACCGCCTCCACCAGCAGCGCCGGCCCGGCGTCCTTGAGCAGGAACCCGGCCGCGCCGCCGCGCAGCGCGCCGTAGACGTACTCGTCGAGGTCGAACGTGGTCACCACGACCACCCGCAACGGGTCGGCGACGCCCGGCCCGGCCAGGGCCCGGGTCACCTGGAGGCCGTCCAGCCGCGGCATCCGGATGTCCACCAGGCACACGTCGGGACGCAGCCGGCGGGCCTGCGCGACCGCGTCCACGCCGTCGGCGGCCTCGGCGACCACCACGATGTCCGGCTGCTCCTCCAGGATCAACCGCAGCCCGCCACGGACCATCGCCTGGTCGTCGGCGAGCAGCACCCGGATGCTCACGCGGACCTCCCGTCGTGCGTCGGCAGCACGGCCCGCACCGACCAGCCCCCGTCCGGGCCGGGCCCGGCGCTCACCGTGCCGCCCAGCGCCTCGACCCGCTCCCGCATGCCGACCAGGCCGTAGCCGCCCCGGTGGGGGGCCGGGGCCGGCGGCCCGTCGTCGGACACCTCGACCACGACCCCGGCGGGCTCCTCGGCCACGGTCACGGTGACCGCCCGCGCGTGCGGGGCGTGCCGGGCCACGTTCGTCAGGGCCTCCCGGACCACCCGGTAGACGGTGCTGGTGATCTCCGGCGGCCAGGACGGCTCCGGCTCGGGCAGGCGCAGCCGCACCGGCGGCCCCTGCCGGCGGAAGCGGTCGACGAGCGCCTCGACCCGCTCCGGGCCGGCCGAGGCGGGCGGTCCGTCCT